>SFVH01000010.1 GCA_004561555.1 bacterium | reverse complement strand
CTATCCCGATATTATTTCTAAGATTGACAGAAAGTATCCTATCATCTTGTCTGCAAAGGTGACGGATGAACTCGATAAGATGAAAATCAAATTAACTGAAGAACGAAGACAAAACGCAGAGAAGGCTTTACGCAATCTTAATAATGAGTCACAACATGAGATTTTATACGAATTCGCAGATGCTTCTTTATTGCCAGATGACTTTGATAAACGTTCACCTGACAATATGATCTTATCAACCGCATTAAAGTATAAAGAACAGAATCCAATTATGCTTACGTCTGACAATGGTTTACAGTTGAAATCTAAAATACTCGGTATATCAACGATTTCGTTGAAGGCTTTCTTAAAAAGGTAATTGTATCTATAGAGACAGGAACTAATAATTCATTTAGATATATGAAAAGATATAAAGATTGTGCACTAATATGCAAATATAGGCAACCAGCCACAGAACTGCTTGATCTTGTAATGCAAGTTTGCAGCAAAAAGGGATATCAAGTTGATAGATATTCAGCTATGACCGAACGAGACACTCTGGCTGTGTACATACACGAAAATGGATTGCCATATTCGCGATTAATCGTATGCGCCAACTCAGCGTCAAATGTAGTTGCAATAGTAAATATTGTTCCAATGCCAGAAAGTGGAATATCGCATATCGAATATGCCGAATATAATAAGTTGTTAGATTTATTTAGAGATCAGGTATTTGGAACAATAAATCATGAGCAAGGGAATGAAATTAGAGAAAATTCTGAAGAATATAATATTGAAGATGTAATACCTAAATCTTATACAGCATTGAACACTTGGCTAAATATGTATCCTTTGTCTGGGCATCCGCTAGATACTAAGCGTTGGTATGCATTTGTAGTGGCATTACACGAAAATAATGAATATCTGTCTCTTGATGATTTTGCTAAGTACATCATGGAAAATTATGAGTGGCCAAGCGATAAAATTGAAGAATTTTCACTTAGATTAGAATCTCAACTAGAATTGCTAGAATATTATGATAACCATAGATAAACTTAATATGATACTTACAGGAATATCAATTATAGCTACTGGAATATCAATTATATATTCTTGTAAGGCATCAAAATCTGCGAAGTTAGCTAGACAATATAAAGAAGAAACCCTTCATCTGAGGGAAGTGTTAGATTTAGAAAATCTATCAAGTAAGTTTCTTGCTGAGAGTAAATACTTTCTGGATAAAACTAGAAGTAAAGATTGGTATAGAGGCATTGATGTAAATTATATAATATCTCCTTTTAAAGATGTTTTATCTTCTTTTGGTAAGCTATATCATTTAGTAAATGTGGAGGATGATCTTAAATATAAGGTGCATACTTTAAATGATATGATCCAAACATATGATAGAGCAACTGCTAGTCAAAAAACTACAGTAAATTCATTGATTCTAGAAATAGGTGAAATTTTACAGCAGGAAATACATAATAATACAAACTTGATAATTAAAAAGTAAATATATCGTATTTTTTTATTCTGACTGGGTATCACGATTGACGCTACTTATAAGTTGCCTCCTTATCATTGTTAGACAGCTTAATTTTATTATTTAGTGCAATTAAATTAGGGATATTCAGTTAATAGCAAAAATTTTCATGGCGAGAAGTGTCGGAGAATGTGATTTTTCTGTTCAAGTAGACGCTCGCTTAAATTTTCAATTCTCAGCGGGTGAAAACTCATTTTTCGGCGGGTTGGGGCATAACGAGGAGTCTCCAACCGATTGGTGGAGTTCAAAATATTCTATGGTGTTAATATGCCCGCCATTTTCTTCGTTGCTTCCGCTTTTCTTCTATGGCAAGTTGCCGGGCAGCAAGTATAGCAGCGTTTGCCATGTGTATGCCGAAAAAGAGCAGTAGTGTCTCGCTGCGGGAGTTGCGTGCCGCTATCCGGCCGACACCGTATTGTTGTTTCTGATTTCCGAAGCTGCCCTCCATGACGGTCGAGCGCAGTGTCCCGATTATTCGCCGGGCGGTGCTAATGTCGACTTTTTCATCCTTTGGCTTTGGACCTTTGCGGACAAAACAGGTGGTTATGCTGTTTTCGGTGTAGTACCGCCGGTTCTCGTTGTTGGCATAAATGGTGTCGGCACCGACTCTGGTGACTTTTGTGTCGGTCAGTTCCTGCTGATACTCAATACACTCCTTTAGCCTCACACCCTCGTTGAACGCTTCGAAGGAATGGTGCTAGATGAAGGATATCCCGTCAATCTGGATGTTGTTGACCTTGGCTCCAAACTCCACGCGTTTGTTCTACTTGCCTCTGACTACGGGACGGATATAGGGACGGTCTATGCTGACAATGCGGTGCTTAACCTCCTTTTTCTGAGCTAACGCGCTTTGCTGGCGATGCACCTCTTTTAGGGCACTCAGACGCTTGCTCTGCTCTGCTCTGCGTTGAGTGTGATGTCAATGGTGTGAATTTCGCATATCCTGTTCCGTTGACCTATCTGTTTGGAGAGCAGGTTCAGCAATCATCGGAGCAGTTTGTCTGTGGCCGCCTTGGTGTGCTTGCGCTGCTTGGCATAGGCGAGTCTTGCACGGTCAATGTCGCGGTACTTGTTGCGTGGCAGCCGTTCTTTCAGCGTCTTACAGGTCTTTGCCACAAGAGATTGGAGCCCCTCGCAACACTCCCACAACAGTTTTACGTCAGTCGGAAACCGCAGATGGCTCTCGTAGCAGGTGGCATCGGTCAGGCACAGGTCTTTGTCATCTAACGAACCGCCCCACCTGCCATATAGAATTTTCTGCAGCTCCCTAATGTCCATTACAGAGGCTATGCGGTTGCGGATGGCGCTGACAATCTTTCTATCCTTTATGGGCCTGGCAGGATCTATGAGCATTCCGCAGAACATCTGCATGTGGATGCTGCCATTGAGCATCTCTATCAGTCCGTCATCCGACTGTCCGGTGACTTGATGAACATCAGTGCCACCTCCCCCTCCGGCGGGAACAACGGTGAGTTGCCCTGAGGATGCTTCTTTGGAAAATGCGTTCGGATTTTCTCTACCAGTTCCTTCAATGCCAGTTGCGCGTAGATGCGCCCAAGCTCGCTGACTGCAAAACTCTCGCGGTATTTTTGCATAAAATCGAACTCGGTAAATGGCAATGTTGCCGTAATCTCAGATATTTTCGTAACTTCACGTGAAATAATTTTTAAATAATTACCCCCGAATTAGCCAGTGATGGGTACATCGGTGGTTCTTTGTAAAGTTACAAAATATCTATGATATTGACAAACAATTAGTTGCCTATTAAATGAATATCCCTATTTTAGTCTTTGCTTTCAGCAAGACATTATATACGACGATTGAATAATGGGAAAACCGCTGCCTTGGAATAAGTCGGGGAAAATTCGGGCGTTTGGGAAAACAAAAATCGCTAAGTGTTGAATTTTCAACTGCTTAGCGATTTTTGTTGTGGTCCCACTTGGGCTTGAACCAAGGACTCCCTGATTATGAGTCAGGTGCTCTAACCAACTGAGCTATGGGACCTGCTTTGCTTCAAAGCGAGTGCAAAGTTAAACGAAACATCTCAAAGTTGCAAATATTGAGAGGTGTTTTTGCGTTTTTTTGCGTCTTTAACAAAAAAATTGCTCGCCAACATAATGCTTGCAAGCAACTTTTGTCGGGGTGAGAAGACTCGAACTTCCGACCTCCACGTCCCGAACGTGGCGCGCTAACCAACTGTGCTACACCCCGAGTTGGAAAACCGATTGCAAAGTTACATCAATTTTTTGAAATAGCAACTATATTCTGCAATTTTTATTTTTTAATTGGTGATTTATTTGTTGAATTAGTGTTTTGAGATGAAGGTTTGCTCGATGTACATAGCTCGACAATAATGCCCGCCATTTTCCTATTGAAGCGGAGATGTGGCTTCTGAAGGCGTTTTTACCCTCAACTTGGAAATACTTGGGAAGAAGTTCGAGAGGTCCATGTTGAATACATACTCTTGATTGGTATGCCGACGAGCAATTATCTATTTTTTGTCATGAAAATATACTATTCAGCCAAACAATACGTTATACATATTAGCAGACGCAGTCTGTATTTGTTTATGAGAACATATATTTATCACATTATACTATCGGCAATAATTTTTTTGACAGTGGAGAGCAGTGTAGCGCAAGACGGCACTGCCTACAACTATCTTAACATACCCACATCATCTCACGTTTATGCTTTGGGAGGCATCAACATCACGGCTATCGACGACGATGTAAACCTCTATGAGCAGAATCCGGCGCTGATGGGAGCCGAAGTGGAGTCGCAATTAGCGGTGTCGTATATGCGCTATCTGGGTAACAGCAACTTTATGTCGGCGCGCTATGCGCGGGCAGCGGGCGAGCATGGGGCTTGGAGTGCCGGCATCACCTACTACGGCTATGGCGAGATGCAAGGCATGGACCAAGCAGGAGTGGCAACCGGCACGTTCAACGTCAGCGATATGGCTTTTTCCGGGATGTATTCCCACGACTTATCGGAGAAGTGGAGAGGTGGAATAAGTTTGAAATTTCTTTATTCCAACTATGAGCAATACAGCGCATTTGCTATCGCCACCGACTTGGGTGTAAACTATTACGACCCCGACAAAAACTTCTCAATGTCTGCCACAGTGGCTAACCTCGGCGGACAGGTGAAACGCTTCAACGAGCATTACGACCGCTTGCCCATAGACGTTAGGCTGGGCTTCACCAAAGGAATTAACAACGGACCATTCAGCTTGTCGGTCACAGCCTACGGATTGACGAAGTGGCATCTCCCCTATTACAAGCGCATCGACGACAACGACCCCACATCGGGATTGGAGATAAAAGATAAATTTGGAAGCAACCTCTTCCGTCACCTTATCTTCGGCTTGGAGTATGCTCCGAGCGACAAATTTTATATTGCCGCCGGCTACAACCACCGCACCAAGACCGATATGAGCACCTTCGCTCGCAGCTTTGTCAGCGGTTTCTCCTTAGGCGCCGGCATCCGCAGCAGCAAATTTAAAATTGGAGCGGCAATGGCACAACCCCACACCGGAGGGTTCACGTTTATGTTTAACCTTGCCACTAATCTTTATGAATTCTAACATTTTGCAAAATATGGATAATCGCAAACTTATCACAATAGCTATCGATGGCTTCTCGTCGTCGGGCAAAAGCACGATGGCAAAAAAATTAGCAAAAAACATCGGCTATGCCTATATCGACACCGGAGCAATGTATCGGGCAGTGACGCTCTTCAGCTTGCGCAACGGCTTCTTCCATGGCAACAACCTCGACATCGAAAGCCTTGAAGAAGCATTGGCCGGCATCAACATTTCGTTTGCAGTAAATTGCGAAGGACGCACCGAGACAATGCTTAACGGTGAAAATGTCGAAAAGGAAATACGCGGAATGGATGTATCGTCGAAAGTGAGCATCGTGGCTGCCGTGGGAACTGTGCGCAAAGCGTTGGTGGCTCAGCAGCAAGCAATGGGTAAAGAAAAAGGCATTGTCATGGATGGTCGCGACATCGGCACTGTAGTCTTTCCCGATGCCGAAATGAAGGTGTATGTCGACGCCTCTCCTGAAACACGCGCACAACGCCGATACGACGAACTGCGCGCAAAGGGCGACAACGTGACCTACGAGGAGGTGCTTGCCAATGTCACCGAACGCGACCGCATTGACACCACTCGTAAAGAGAGCCCGCTACGCAAGGCCGACGATGCCGTGGTGCTTGACAACAGCAATATGACCATTGAGGAGCAAGACAAATGGCTTCTCGACCTTTACAACAAAATCAGCTCTCAAGAGTGACATTAATGACGCGTATTGAGATAGATAAAAATTCGGGATTTTGCCCCGGAGTGGTGAGCGCAATAAAGAAAGCCGAAGAAGAACTCGAAAAATCCGGCTCTCTTTACTGCCTCGGTGACATTGTGCACAACTCCGGAGAAGTGGAACGCCTTAAACGCAAAGGGCTGATAACCATCACCCACGAAGATTTGCGTGAATTGCACCACGTGAAAGTGCTCCTTCGCGCCCACGGTGAGCCTCCCGAAACCTATCGTATTGCCGCAGCCAACAATATCGAAATCATCGATGCCACCTGCCCGGTGGTGCTGATGCTACAAAAGAGAATACGCCGGTCGTTTGAAGATGCCGACAAGCCGCAAATTGTGATTTACGGCAAACTCGGGCATGCGGAAGTCAACGGACTGGTGGGACAAACCGATGGTGAAGCCATCGTGGTGGAAGACGTCGCCGGAGTGGACAAGATAGATTTCACTCGCCCCGTGGTGCTTTATTCGCAAACCACCAAATCCACCGAGGGGTTGCGTCAAATCGAGGAAGCAATTACCGCACAACATCCCCAACAAAAATTTGAATGTCACGACACCATCTGCCGCCAGGTGGCAAACCGGATGCCGCGAATGCGTAATTTTGCAAGCGCCCACGACCTGGTGTTGTTTGTGAGCGGGAAAAAGAGCAGCAATGGAATGATACTCTACAACGAATGTCGCTCCGTCAACCCCAATACACATCTGATTTTCAGTCCTGAAGACATCAGCAAAGAGTGGCTTGAGGGGATAGAAACAATAGGCATATGTGGCGCAACATCCACGCCCTTATGGCTTATGACTGATGTAAAACATAAAGTGGAAAAATTAATTGAACAATAACCATCACATAGAATCGCGCGATTTGCCATTTATCGTTGACATCCGCAAACACATGCCGCTTTCCGACCTCGACGAGCAACAATTGCGATGCTCATTGCGGTGGGTAAAGTTCAGGCGCGGACAGACCATCGACCGTCAAAACGACCTCTTGCGACAAATGATTTTTATCGCTTCGGGGTCAGCTCGCACTTTTTATATCGATAAAGGTAAGGAGTATAATTTTTCTTTCACTTTTGCACCCCACTTCCTAATCAAGCCTCACGGACTGATTTCTTTAAAAGAGAGGATGATATTCGTGCAGTTTATGGAAGACACCGAAGTGTGTTATATCCCCGTGAATTCACTCGACAACAATGCCGATATCGCCACCGCCGAAATCTACAAATTCATTGCCGAATCAATCGGCAATTATGCCGACTATCTTGAAGAGTTGGTGGTGATGCTCCGCATGGATGCCCGACAACGCTATGAGTGGGTGATAAACAAGTATCCGCGACTACTCGAGCTCATCAGCATCACCCAATTGGCATCATTTCTCAACGTAACAAAAGAAACACTCTACCGCATCCGTTCAGGCAAATATTAGCCCATTATTTTGCCATTTCAGCAAAAAGTCGTATCTTCACAAAAAGAAATAGACAATATGGCAAGATTAACTTATGACGTTATAGGTATGTCCTGCGCCGTCTGTGCAGGAAAAATTGAAAAGGCCGTCAACAATGTTTCGGGTGTGAAGATTGCCACGGTCAACCTTGCAGCAAAGCAGCTCACTGTGGATTTTGACCCGCGACTCACCAATATTTCACAAATACGTCTGGCAGTGACCGAGGCAGGCTTCTCTCTTGCCGAAAACAAAGAGGAAGCGGAAAGTGCCGAAAACTACAGCCTACTGCGATTGCGCAACAGCCTGATAATTGCATGGGCGGTGGCAGCAATAGTGATGACCCTAACTATGACCGTCGGCAATATGCCATTGGTGAGGTGGGCGTTGGCGGTGCTATCTGCCATTGCTATTTGCACCGCCGGCAAAGACATTTTCTCCAAAGCCGCAAGTCTTGTGAGTCGAGGCTCGGCAGATATGAACACCCTGGTAGCGCTCAGTGTGAGCGCCTCATGGCTGTTCAGCACCTTTATCACAGCATTCCCCGACCTCTCGGCATCGTGCGGCTTAGGTAGCCACGTCTACTTTGACTCCGCCACGATGATACTCGCATTCGTGCTCACCGGCCGACTCCTTGAAGACAAAGCCAAGCACAGCACCACCGCAGCCATCCGCAACCTTATGGAGCTACAACCTCAGAATGCCACTGTCATCGACGACTATGGGAAATCGCGACTTGTCGGTATCAACGACATCACCCCGGGCATGAAAGTGATTGTCAAGCCCGGCTCAAGAATTCCCGTCGACGGTGTGGTGGTGGCAGGCTCTTCGTTTGTCGATGAGAGTATGCTCACCGGCGAACCTATGCCCGTGGAAAAGAAAGAAGACAACCGGGTGTTTGCCGGCACTATCAACGAAAAAGGAGCGCTGACCGTGTCAGTGCTTGTTAATGCGCAAAACACACTACTATCCCGCATTGTGGCTTCGGTGAGAGATGCTCAAGGCAGCAAAGCACCGGTGCAACGCCTCGGCGACATTATTAGCAGATATTTCACCTACTTCGTGGCGGCAATCTCGATAATCACATTCTTCAGTTGGTTGCTCATAGGTGGCATAGGGATGCTTTCCACAGCGATTGTATGCGCCGTGTCGGTGCTCGTCATTGCCTGTCCTTGCGCCTTAGGTCTTGCCACTCCTACCGCCATCACCGTGGGCATCGGCAAAGCCGCTGAATATCATATCCTCATCAAAGATGCCGCTGCCCTGGAGCAGATATGCAAAGTAACCGACATGGTGCTCGATAAAACCGGAACCGTCACCGAGGGGCGTCCGGTGGTGATTTCCGCAAAAATCTCGCCCGATGCTTCCGACGAGGAGCTGGGTGTGATGCTGTCGGCGGAAAGCCGCTCGGAGCATCCGTTAGCCCCGGCATTAGTGGCCTCGCTCACCGACCGCGGCATCAACCCGTCGATGCTATCGTCGTTCACGCCTTTAGCCGGGCAAGGGGTGACAGCCGATTGGAATGGCAACAGTTACTGGATAGGCAGCGCAATTATGGCTGAAAACAACGGAATCACAGCCGACAATCTGCATCCCGACGAACACGGAGGCACAACCATCTATTTCGGGCGCGGCAAGAAACTCCTTGCCACATTTGTGCTCGCCGATATGATTAAAGAGTCGTCTACCCTCGCTATTGCGTTGTTGAAACGTCAAGGGCTGAGGGTGTATATGCTCACCGGCGACAATGAGATTTCTGCCAAGTATGTGGCGCGCGAGGTGGAAGCCACCGAATATGCCGCTAATATGCTTCCCGCCGACAAAGACCAATTTATCATCTCTCTGCAACAACGCGGCAAAGTGGTGGCAATGGCAGGCGACGGAATTAACGACACCTCGGCCCTGGCGCGTGCCGACGTGTCAATAGCCATGGGTAGCGGCACCGACATTGCTATGGAAACGGCGATGGTGACTCTCCCCACATCCGACTTGCTGGCACTACCCAAAGCCGTGAAGTTGTCGCGTCTCACCATGCGCACCGTGCGTCAAAATATGTTTTGGGCTTTTATCTACAACATCATTGGTCTACCCATCGCTGCCGGTATGTTTGGGGTGGTGCTCGACCCTATGTGGGCAAGCGCCGCAATGGCTACCAGCTCGCTCACCGTGGTGCTCAACAGTTTACGTCTGAAACTTGTAAAATTATAAACTTAAATATTTATCCGACTATGAAGAAACTATTATTTATGACTGCAGTGGCAGTGCTTTCAATGCTTGCTGCATGCGCAAACGCCAAGACTGATAATGCCAACGACGAGGCTGAAAGCGAAGCCGTAGAGGAAGTTGCTGATGCTCAATCGGGAGCCACTCACTATAGTGGAAAGGTGCGCGACTTGACAATGAAGAAATATAATCACTACATCTTCAACACCGAAACCAACGACGGTAAGTTTCTTGGCACCCACCCTATCGTTATCGACTTTTATGCCACTTGGTGCGGTCCTTGCAAACAATTATCGCCCAAACTCGAAGCGCTGGCTAAAGACTTCAAAGGAAAAATCGATTTCTTCCGCGTGGATGTAGACGAAGAGACGAAGTTGGCGCAAATGTTTAACATCGAGGCAATGCCAACGCTCGTGTATTTTGATGGCAATGGCAATATCACCGGCACTTCGGTGGGCTTACTCACCACAGATGAACTGCAAGCCAACATCAACAAATATTGCTTAAAGAAATAAGAGTTTGTTTCCGTGCCATTATCTCGGGGCTGTCGGATGAAATTGCTGCTTTTTGCTCGGGGATATCAAAGTTTTAGTGCTTCTTTACACCGAAAAAACGATTGACAATCACCGACAACGCTCCGTCGCCGGTAACATTACAGGCAGTGCCAAAGCTATCCATTGCAATATAAAGGGCTATCATTAAAGCATTGTCTGCATCGGTGAAACCAAGCATCTGCGACAAGATGCCCAACGCCGCCATTATCGACCCGCCGGGCACACCCGGCGCAGCCACCATTGTGATGCCAAGCATCGCCACGAAACCCACAAACATTGGGGTGTCGTAGGGCATTTGTTGTGTTATCATCAAAGCCAAAGCGCAAGCCACAATCTTCAACGTGCTGCCGGACATATGGATTGTGGCACACAACGGCACAACAAACCCTGCCACACCTTCGCTGACTCCCAAAGCCTTAGTGCGTGCAAGAGTCACCGGGATTGTTGCTGCCGACGATTGTGTGCCCAATGCGGTGAAATATGCCGGCATCATACGCCACAACAGTTTTAGCGGGTTGCGAGTAGTGGTAGAGAATAGCGATGCCACCGAAAACTGCAAGAGCAACACTGCTATATGGATTGCAAAAATCACCAAAATAATTTTGGCAAAGGTGATGAGCATCGGGCCCACCTCATCGGCAATAGTCATATTCATAAAAATGCCGAAAATATAGAAAGGTAACAACGGGATTACCACCGTATATATTACCTTAATGATAATCTCGCGCATCTCCACAAAGCATCGACGCAACACCGAAGTAACGTCGGTTTGCGCCACGCCCAGACCAAACACAAAAGCGACAACCAGCGCTGTCATAACGCTCATCAACGGCGGAATATCAATGCTAAAAAACGGCTGAAGCGCATGGCTCTCGCTCGCAGCCACTCCTACGGCAGTGTCACTGAGCAATGCCGGGAAAGTGAGTGTTCCCACAAAATATGAAAACATTCCCGAGAAAAACGTGGCTACATAAGCCAGCAAGGCGGTGAACACCAACATCTTCCCGGCTCTCTTACCGATTTCGGCTATCGCCGGAACTACAAACCCCACAATTATCAAGGGGATGCAAAACGAGAGAAAATTGCCGAAAAGGCTATTGAAGGTGACAAATATACGGGCTATAGCCTCAGGAAAAATGAAGCCACAACCGATGCCGGCTATCATTGCCACAATGATGCGAGGCAATAATCCGAAATGTCGTTTCTGTCCGGAATGTTTCATATGTGATTGTTTAAAAAATTCATCCGCTCGCCTTTGGAGGAAAGCGGATGAGTTGTTAAGTTAAAAATGTCATACTCCTTATTTCAACCCCTTGTCGCGAAGAAGAGCATCGGCTGTCGGACGATGTCCGGCGAAGCCTTCATAGAGCGTCATCGGGTCGGCATCATTACCCGATTCAAGCACTTTCTTCAAGCGAGCGGCAGTGGCAGGGTCAAACACACCATTCTTTTCAAACACCTCAAAGCCATCACAATCAAGCACTTGCGCCCATAGATAGGTGTAGTAGCCGGCAGCATAGCCATCGCTGGAGAAGATGTGATTGAAGTAGGTTGAGCGATAGCGGAATTGTATTTCTTCCGGCATTCCCAATCGCTTTGCCACCGAGGTTTCAAATGCTGCGGCATCGAGGTTGTCGAGGTCTTTATTGGTGTGCCATGCAAGGTCGAGCAGTGCAGCGCCTACAAGCTCAACATTGGCAAATCCTTGATTAAACTTGCTTGAAGCAATGAGTTTCTCTACAAGAGAGTCGGGAATAACTTCACCGGTCTTATAATGGCGCGCATATTCTTTGAGCAATTCAGGGGTAAGCATCCAATGCTCGTGGATTTGCGAGGGAAACTCTACAAAATCACGGTCCACACTGGTGCCGGCATTGCCTTTATATTGCGCCTTGGTGAGCATTCCGTGAAGCCCATGGCCAAACTCGTGGAACATTGTTTCCACCTCATCAAGCGTCAACAATGCTGTTTCGCCGGCTGCCGGAGCAGTGAAATTACCCACATTATACACTATCGGGCGCACATTTTTAGAGCCGTTAGCCTCTTGAAACACAAACATCCATGCGCCTTGTCGTTTACCCTTACGAGCATAGTAGTCGGTCATAAAAGTGGCTATATGCTTGCCATCAGCGTCGGTCACATCAAACACTTTTACGTCAGGATGATACAAGGGCACATCGCTCACCTCTTTAAAGCTGATGCCATAAAGACGTTCTGCCATTGTAAAAATTCCCTTGCGCACACTATCTATCGGGAAATAAACTCTCACATCATTTTCGTCAAAGTTAAATTTCTCTTTCTTAACCTTTTCGGCATAGTAATAATAATCCCATGCAGCAATCTTGAAGTTGCCGCCGTGACTATTCACATAGTCTTGCATATCGGCAATTTCTTCGTGCGACTTGGCAACTGCCGGCTCCCAAATGGTCATCAAGAGGTCTTCGGCAGCCTTGACGGTCTTTGCCATCACGTTGTCAAGCTGATAGTCGGCATAGGTGTCGAAACCGAAGATGCGGGCTTTCTGCTGACGGAGACGCAAAATCTCGCCGATAAGGGCTTTGTTGTCATATTCGTTGCCGGTATTTGCAAGGTTGATATAGCCATTATACATCTTCTCGCGGAGAGCGCGATTGTCGGCATAAGTGAGGAAGGGCAACCTGCTGGGAGCACGAAGTGTAAACACCCATTTGTCGGGCATACCCGCAGCCTCCGCCTCTTCTTTGGCTTGAGCGATGCTCGATGCGGGCAGACCGCTAAGGTCGGCTTCGTTATCCACCACCAAGCGCCAATTGTTGGTGTCGTTAACGATATTGTCGCCAAATTTCAGATTGGCAGTGGCAAGCCGCTCGTTGATGGCTGACAACTCGGCTTTCTTTTCCGGCGACAGCAATGCGCCGTTGCGCACCATCTGCTTATAGTATTTCTCTGTCAAGCGTATTTGCGGCTCGGTGAGATTGAGCTCGTTGCGACGGTCATACACTTGTTTCACTTTGTCAAACAGCAACTCGTTCATCATCACCTCGTCGCTATGCTTCGACAGCAACGGAAACACCGTCTCGCCTATCTTCTGCAATTCGGGTGTCGACTTAGCTTCATAAAGACCGGAAAACACATACATCGCATTTTCGAGCAATTGCCCGGAATTGTCAAGAGCAAGTATCGTATTCTCAAAATCAGGCATCGACCGTTGCTTCACTATAGCATCAATCTCTGCATTATGCCTACGAATGCCTTCCTCTATAGCCGGAAGATAGTCACTATCGTTGATGCGCTCAAAGGGAGGAATGTTAAACTGAGTGCCGTAGGCCTCAAAAAATGGATTTTCAGCTTTCATCTTTTGGGTTGCGGTAGGCATCATTGCCAAAGAGCAAAGTGCCGCCACCGCTAATGTTTTAATTTTCATAATTATCTGTTTTATAGTTATTATCACGGCTTTATCGTTGCAAATTTAGCAATTTTATCCTTCACATCACTATATTATTTATGTTTTTATCCCCTTCACATTTCATAAATTGCCTTAAAAGCAGTAAATTTGTAGGCATTAACTCTAACACTAACCATCATTATTATGACTTGCGACAATCACCACCGTCGTGGCAAATTATATTTCAGATATGGCACTATGGGCTCCGCTAAAACGGCGCTCCTCCTCACCACCGCCTACAACTTTGAAGAGAGAGGCATGAACTACATTTGTATGAAGCCGGCTGTCGACAACCGAGAAGGAACCTCCGTAATTCGCTCCCGCATAGGCATCGAAAGGCGCTGCGAATGGATTCTTCCCGAAGCTGACATCTACTCTATGCTCGTGGAAATCTTCAAAAAAGAGGGGTTCAAGGAGTGGATTCTTATTGATGAAGCTCAATTTTTAACGACAATGCAAGTAGACCAGCTCGCACGAATTGTCGACGATTTCGGAGCTAACGTGATGTGCTACGGCTTGCGTACCGACTTTCAAAGCCGACTGTTTGACGGCTCTCGACGCCTGTTTGAGATTGCCGACACCATCGACGAGGTGAAAAGCACCTGCACCTGTGGCAGGAAAACTATTATCAACGCTCGTATCGACCGCCTCGGCAACGTGGTGTTTGACGGCGAACAAGTGGAAATCGGCGGCAACGACAAGTATATGGCTATGTGCCGGCGATGCTGGGCAAAGCGCCGATGCGAGCGCGACATGATTGACGCTATCGATTTCGGAGAATAATTATTGTTCTTAACGAACTTTTTTGTGGGTTAAATGGTCTGTATATTGAAATAATTTTCAAGATAGCTGTATCTTTGTGTTCTGTTTTTTGGTGTGTAAACCGTATGTGGCATCTGAGAAGACGTAAAACTTTTGTTTTTGCGGTAGTCGTTATGGCGATTACCCAATTGTTTGTTGCACCAACAAGAGCTCAAGAACAAGCCGACACTCTGAAATATCGCTTCGTGCCACTCTCACAAGAGCAGGTCGACAGCCTGCTGCCACCGGAATTGCGACAACCACAAGCCATCGACACTGTCACCACTTCTGATGTAGAGCAACCATTGCCGGGGATTTTCTCCTCCGTGCTCGGCAGACAAAACAAATTCACCACCTATCTCGACAATCTTGCCGCCGGCAATCGCGACCACTCGTTTGACAAGAAGTTTGACGTCAGCTTTATCGTTATGCCGTCCTACACTCGCGAAGGCAGCTTCGGCATCGGTGGTGGTGCTACAGGTCTTTATCGTCTGGATCGCAACGACTCTATCATGCAACCCTCAGACATCACTCTCATAGGTAATATCACCCTCAACGGACTGTTTACGCTCACCGCCAACGGCAACATACATTTCCCGGGACGAAGACTGCGTTATTCCTACAAACTTGAATACACCTACTCGCCTCTTGACTTTTGGGGCATCACTCGCCAAGCGTGCGGATTAAACGACAAGATAAAATACACTCGCAATCAGCTGAAATATAATTCCGACTTAGTGTATCGTGTCGCCGGAAATTTTAATATCGGGGCAGTGCTCGATTTTACCTATGCCGAAATCACAAAAATCGACAATATTGACTATCTTGAAGGGCAAGACAAATCGCATTTCTTCACCGGACTGGGCATTACGTTTCAATACGACACTCGCGACTTTATCTTGCAACCGCGTCGGGGCATGAATCTTATGCTCCGCCTGGTGGCTCGCCCACAGGTTTTCAGCACCTACGACCGCTCGTTGGGAAATCTGAGCCTCACCTACAACTACTATCAACCGCTATGGAAAGGCGGGCTGTTGGCACTCGATTTCTACGGCTCACTCAATAGCATGGAGTCGCCGTGGCCTCTGAGAGAATATCTTGGCAGTGGTGGCATCCGTATGCGCGGTTACTATGCCGGACGATATGTAGACAACGACTTCTTAAGCCTCCAAGCGGAGCTGCGACAAAACATCATCCCTCGCCTTGGGGTGGCGGTGTGGAGTGGCGCCGGCAATGTGTTTCCCTCCCCGGGGAGCTTTCGCGGAAAGGATATCCTTTACAATGGGGGCATAGGGCTGCGCATCGAGCTGAAGCACAACGTCAACGGACGTATCGATTTCGGATTTGGCAAACACACCAAAGGCTTCGTCTTTGCTATTGGCGAAGCATTCTGAAAACGCTATAAATCATGTAGTATTATTTCAGCTGAAGTGTCCCATTATAGGGAACGCGCGAAATCATGGGTGAAATCTTAGGCATTATCGACGACGATGCCACAATGACCGAAACATTGCGGTCGTGGCGGAAACGGTCAATCTCAGCGCCGGATTCTTGTGCAATAAGAAGTGCCGCACTCACATCCCAATCGTGAAGGTTCATCTCCCAATAGCCATCGAGCAATCCTGCCGCCACATAGCAAATGTCAAGAGCTGCCGAACCCATGCGTCGGATGTCGCGCACCTGTGGCAAAAGTCGCAAAAAATTATCTACGTTGCAATCATTATTGGTGTTGCGGTCCACGGGAAAACCGGTAGCCAACATCGCTCGGCTCAGATGGTCCTCTCGGCGAGGGCTGATGAGCTCACCATTGAGATAAGCTCCCCCTCCTTTCGTCGCCGTGAAAAGTTCGCCAAGATAGGGCGCATAGACCACTCCTGCTACAGTCTGCCCCTTATGCTCCACGCCTATAGAGACACAAAAACCCGGCAATCCGCTGGAGAAGCTCGCAGTGCCGTCCAACGGGTCAATCACCCAGCGATACTCGCCCACAAAGGCATCCTCTCCCGACTCCTCCGACAATACGGAATGAGTGGGAAACAATCTCCTTATCTCAGCAATGATTGCCGCCTCCGACCGCTTGTCGGCTTCAGTGACCACATCGCTGTCGTTATACTTGGTATCGACCTTCAGGTGCGAGCTACGGAAATAACCTATCTGAATTTTTCCGGCAATTTTCGCCATTCGCACACATTCACTCAGAAGTTGTTGTGGCGTAAGCATTGCAATGTTTGTTTAATCAGTATTCCTTGACAATAGGTATCTGCCGCTTAAACACCTCCTTAAATGAGATGAGCGACTCGGTGCGTGCCAAGCCCAAGCTTTGCAGCTTCCCATGGATTATGCTCAACAAATGATTGTTGTTGCGAGCATAGATTTTGATAAACATATCATACTGTCCTGTGGTAAAGTGGCACTCTACAACCTCTGGTATTTCTTTGAGTTTTTGCACCACTTGGTCAAAGTGTGAGGGGTCTTTGAGAAAAAATCCTATATAGGCACATGTATCGTAGCCCACCGACGAAGGGTCGATAAGCGACTCCGAGCCTATCAGCACACCCATATTCGAAAGTTTCTGAATGCGTTGATGCACGGCTGCTCCCGACACATTACATTCACGAGCTATCTCCAAATAAGGTTTTCGAGCATTTGCAGAAAGCATTTGCAAGATTTTATAATCCAAAGAGTCTAATTGAGGGTTTGCCATTTCTATGGTTTTTATTAATTTTGTGCTTTAATATTGAGTAAGCAAATGTACTCCAAAAAATTGGAATATGTAAGATTATTCAATTAATAATTTATAAATTTTTGTTAACAAGGAGAATGAAGCAATTAATCTATATTTTTTATAGTGTTCTGCTTATTTTTACGGCAGTGGCTTGCCAAAGCGAGACACCTCATGAGCGCATATTGATGGTGAGTATTCCCCCTCAAAAATATGTGCTTGACCAAATTGTGGGCGACAAATTTACTGTAGAGTGTATGCTCCGAAACGCCGCTTCCGCCGAATCCTACGACCCTGAGATGTCTCAGATTATGCTCTTGGAGAAATCTGACGCCTACTTCTTTATCGGCAATCTGCCTTTTGAAAGGATCGTAGACAAAAAACTGTCTGACTTAGATAAGGATGACCGTAAATTTCACTCCGAAAAAGGAATCAAGCTTATCAGCGGACACCATCACCACGGTGAGGTGGATGAGCATGAATTTGACCCGCATGTGTGGATGTCGGTAAATAATATGCGCATCATTGCTCGTAATATGACCGATGCCGTGTGTCGCATCGACAGTGCAAATGCCCATTTCTATCGCCAACGTCTCAATGCTCTCGACCTCCGTTTAGACTCCATCGCCAATGCTACCGCAACAAAGCTGAAAGGCTATGAAGGCAAGGCTTTTGTAGTGTGGCATCCTTCATTATCCTACTTCGCCGCCGACTATGGGCTTCATCAGATAAGTATGGAATATGAGGGAAAGGAAGCGCCCATCGGACAGATTCAACACCGACTGAAAGAGGCGCAAGAGATGAAGGCCTCGGTGTTTTTCGCTCAAGAAGGTGGCGACGAAAACAAGGCTCTCGCCATCTGTCGTCAAGCACGACTACGCTCTGTCACCATCAATCCGCTGAGCGAAGATTGGATTAACGAATTTACTAAAATCACCGATGAACTCGCAAAATAGTATTATTGAAATCGCGGATTTGAGCGTCAACTATGGGAAAAACCAGGCGCTTAGCAACGTGAATGCCGTAATCAATAGTGGCGACTTTGTGGCTATCACAGGCCCTAACGGAGGCGGTAAAAGCACCCTCCTCAAAGCGTTGCTCCGGCTGATAAGTCCGACAACCGGCGCTATCAACTATTTCCGCAACGGCATCCCCACCGACAATCTGCGATTCGGCTACCTGCCTCAGAAAAACAACATCGACGCGAGGTTTCCGATAACTGTAGAAGAAGTTGTGGCTTCGGGGCTACAAGGCGCCACTCGCAATTGGAGAGGTTCTTACTCCTCGGAGGTGAAAAAGAAAATTTCTGAAATCTTAGAGCTGACAGGGATGCTTGACTTGCAAAAACGTCCTATTGGAAGCCTGTCGGGAGGACAGCTCCAACGCACCCTTTTGGGCAGAGCAATCATTGCCGACCCGGAGGTTGTGGTGCTCGACGAGCCGCTGAGCTACGTAGACCGACAATTTGTCAAGCAGATTTACCACATCGTTGCCGACCTTGCGCAACACTCCACCATCATCCTCGTATCCCACGAAATGACAGTGATTTCAGAATTGGCAAATCGCCACTGGATTGTGGACCACTCTCTCCACCAATGCCATGCAGCTCACCATTATCTGAAAACCGAATGTGAATAGGAAATATGGTCATAGGCAGGAAGACGTGTCTTTTCTGTCAATGATTTGTGCGAGATTCAAAGGATAGAAAACCTCTGCCCCAACCTGCCATATGACCTTCAAAGTATAAACATCTTCAAATATCAAAACCGACCGAATTGCATCCCGCTTCTCGGTCGGTTTTGCGAAAATTGAAAGTGTATGAAGCTACCCTATTTCACTACTTTCGACACTTTACCGTTGGTGAATATCACTACAAAACTATTATCATAAAGCCATCGAGAGGAGTTGCCTGAACCGTGAACCGACGAGGGATTACCGGCTATGATTTTCACCTCAGCCTCGTTCATCCCTACCACCACTTCCCCGCGAGCTATATCTTTCCAATGAGTTACCTCCGGTCCGGAATAGGTATTAACATAATCCAAAACTTCAGCAATCTCTGAAGAGTTAAGCCACACGAACCTTTCGGCAACAAACTGATAAAGCTCTTTGTCGGAAGCCATGAGTTTGGTCAACGACGATTTCTTCGGTATCACCCCCTTTTCTTTGAAAGTGGCTGTGACATCATACATCTTGAGCATCAGTCCGCCTTCTGTAGCCTTGTAGGCAATCAAACAGGTAAACGACATATCGTCTTTTTTGGAGATAATCCCGTTACTGCCACTGCCCGATTTGTAGTTTCTACGCACCACAAAACTGTGTTTGCTATAGTCAACCATCTCAAAGGCTTCGCCTTCGTCAAGGATGTCTACATAGCGGAGTAATGATGAAGCGAAAATGTCGGCAGCCGACTTGTCGGGTATCTCCAAAAAGTCGGTCACCACCATCTCGCCATCGCTTTTCTCCGGTCGCACCATCGCCACTCCGTCTACATAGTCGCGTTTCTGCTTATCGTTGGCGTTTATAACCTCGTCGAGGTCATCCCCTCCAAACATCGGCATAGCGGACGCCATACTCAGAATTGCAATGATTGCTATTCTTATCTTCACCGTTGTTTTGCTTTTATAATTAGAATGACACACCTAAACGCACCATAAAGTTGCTCGAATAAACTGCCTTGTTATTCAAATCATCGCAGTCACATACTGATACAAAACCACGTTGATAAGTAAGGTCAAGATTTAGGCGTCCATACCAAACGCCTACACCTACTTGCAAGCCGCCGTCAAAACTTTGATAACCGTATTCGTCATTTATTTCACTAAGATCCATGTTGTCATCTTCTTCACCATCTTCTTCCATTTTACCTTTACCGAAATAGTCATAGCTCAAGAAGCATCCCACATGAGGATCTATACTTATCATATCGGTCAAGCCTATGCGATAGCCCAAAATAAACGGAGCGATTTTGACATTATGTGCCATCAGCGAACTTTTATATTCATCATACTCACCTTTAAAACTTACCTGAGCACCTCGACTACCAAATCCATACTCTTGTCCCCAATATAGGCCACTACCACCGATAGAGCGTTGGAAACCAATAGCTAAGTCATAACCTAATTTATTACCAATAGAAAAATTGTCTTTTTCTTCGTCTGACATATTGTAGAAAACACCGTCATCTCCCGTGGCAGGACCGGCAGGATTGTTAAACGATGCTCCTACGCGTAAATACCATGTGGTGCGCTTCTCTTTTTGTATATTAAGCATTGTGCTTTGCACCAACTGAGCTTGTGCAGAATAGCCGAAGATAGCCAACACTGCTACTAATAAGTACTTTTTCATCTTTTGTCGTTTTTTAAAATTGATAATTATTCAGAAAAAAAATTGGAATTCATCACTTAACGGCTGCATCTTCGGAACGTACGCGCAACGAGCGGTCAATCCAATAAGAGTTGCCATAGATTGTTTCTATCATCTTCAAGTCGCGGTCAAGCTGTTGTGTGTCGTTGAAGTTTATCATATGCCAATTTGTGTATGTGGCAGGAAATCCCGATACCTCAACGATGAGCTTGCTCTTGTCGTTGTCAAGCACCTTAACATTAAACAACGCGCCGACCATCAAGTCGCTCGACTCTTCCTTATTTGCATAAAACAAGGCGGTTTTCTTAAATTCTTCGATAAGAGAGAAGGTCAATTCCGTGTAGGGCTTACCCAATGGAAACTCATAGACATAATAACGTCGTTCGGAAGAGACCATTTGAATGTCTGCAACCATAGGGGTAATAAAAACTCGCACTTCAGGCTCGATATAGCGCGTTTGCGACTGTTCAAACACCGTCTGTGCACTTTTTTTTGACTTCGTCTGAGCTAAACCCGACAGTGTCACTGCTACCAATAGCGACATCGTGAGGATCATTTTCTTCATCATTTCATTCCCTGATTTGTGACGGGAGCAACTTTTTTGTGCTTCCGAACCCCTATGAAGCCAAGATTATTCTGTTTTTCACGACACATAAAGAAACAGCGAGGGTTCAACTTATCAATCACCCCATCCTTTTGGCTCTCGCACAGCCTTGACAGAGGATGAAAATAAGATGAACCCTCGCGTGTATATACACAGCCCTCATAACCCGAATGGGTTTGAAGGGACAATTCTATTTCTAAAAAAATATGACGCCGACGGGCACTTACTCATTAACCTTCTCTGTCTTTTGGATTTGCGAGATTCAAAGGATAGAAGATTGACGCATAAGTCACGTTTTCTGTTAATATGTCTGCTTGCAAATACCTTTTACAGCTACCTACAAACATTGCAAAGGTAACATCTCCGTTGGAATTCTACAAATTTTTTTAACTATTTTTTCAAGCAATCGAAAAAATGCGAGCGCACCTTTCGGCACGCTCGCTTGTTCGCTCCTCTTCTTGTTTATCAAGGATGGTTTTCTTAGTTTTCTTTTGTTGCACGCTTGCTTTTGCTTGCTTTCTTTTCTTCCGAACTCTGCTGAGAGTCCTTATTGTCGGTCACGTCAATCTCTTTGCGGTCGGAGTCGATAAATTTATACTCCAAAAATGCTAATGCCTGATTGGCAACGACCTTAAATTTCTTTCCAAACTCTCCTCTCCATTTTCTGTAAATCGATGAGAAAAGCCCTTGTTTGATATAGGCATAAACGTAGGGGTGCACATAGAGCACAAAATCTTGCTTCCCCAGCGTATTCACCACATAGTCAAGCTTCTCGCGCAATCGGTCGGTGAAAAGTATCGACGGCTGAACAAGCCCCTTGCCATAGCACGACGGACACGTTTCAAGGGTCTCGATGTCGAGCGCCGCACGCACTCGCTGACGAGTGATTTGCATCAGCCCGAACTTGCTCAAAGGCAAGATGTTGTGGCGTGCGCGGTCGTTGGCCATCACCTCTCGCATATGGTCGTATAGCTTCTGGCGATGCTCGGCGGTGTTCATATCAATGAAGTCGATTACTATTATGCCACCCATATCTCGCAGTCGCAACTGGCGAGCTATTTCGTCGGCGGCACGAAGATTGACATCGATAGCATTTTCCTCCTGATTCTCTGCATTCTTATTGCGGTTGCCCGAATTGACGTCTATCACATGGAGGGCTTCAGTATGCTCGATAATAATGTAAGCTCCCGACTTAAACGACACTGCCTTACCAAACGACGACTTTATCTGCTTCGTCACATTAAATGAGTCGAATATCGGCTCATCTTTGGCATAGAGCTTCACTGTCTCTTTGCGCTCCGGAGCTATCAGGCTCACATAGTTATAAATCTGCGAATACACTTCGGCATCATTCACATGAATGCTCTCAAACGATGGGCTGAACAAATCGCGGATAACCCCCACGGCACGACTGTCTTCTTCGTGAAGTAGCGCCGGCATCTCCGACTTTTTGAGCTTTTCTACCATGTCATCCCAACATTTCATCAAGGTGCTCATTTCATTGTTTAGCTCTGCCACTCGCTTGTCTTCTGCCGAGGTGCGTATGATTACGCCGAAATTCTTGGGTCTGATGCTCTCCACCAGCTGGCGAAGGCGCATCTTCTCTTGAGTGGACTTTATCTTTTGCGAGATTGAAACTTTGTTGGAAAACGGTATCAGCACCATATAGCGACCCGTGAATGTCAATTCGGTGGTCAGGCGAGGACCTTTAGTGGAGATTGGCTCTTTTGCCACTTGCACCACTATCTTCTGCCCTACTGTGAGCGTTGTCGATATCGACCCTTGCTTGTCGAGGTCTTGCTGTAGCTTGACTTTTGTTATCGGCTGAGCCTTCTGTGGCTCGGCAAGCGTTTCTTGCACAAATGTATTAAAACTCGAAAACTGCGAACCCAAGTCGAGATAATGAAGAAAGGCATCTTTCTCCGAGCCTATATCCACAAAAGCGGCATTAAGCCCGGGCATCAGCTTCTTTATCCGACCGTAATAGATGTCGCCGACAGCAAACTTAACGTCGCGTTTCTCTTTTTGCAGCGACATCAAGCGACCATCTTCAAGAAGTGCTATCGACACTTCCTGCGGCTGAACATCAACGACAAGTTCACTTCTCATAGTCGGTTTCGATTTTTTAAATACTTTGGTTCTAATAATCAATCGTCGTTAAACACAGAAGAACAAACTGAAGGCCCAAAACGTGCCCGGTTTGTTCTTCCTGCTTCAAGCCATAAAAATTGTGACCCTTATAGGGCAATTTTCTATTTCTTCTTATGACGATTCTTTCTCAATCTTTTCTTACGCTTGTGAGTAGCCATCTTGTGGCCTTTTCTTTTCTTTCCGCTTGGCATAGTCTTATAATTTTAATAATTAAACCAATGAATTATATAATGTTATATTATTTCACCTCTTCCATAAACACTTTTGCCGGTTTAAATGCCGGGATGTTGTGCTCAGGGATAATGATTGTTGTATTCTTAGAAATGTTGCGAGCTGTCTTCTCTGAACGCTTCTTAATAATAAAGCTTCCAAATCCGCGAAGGTATACGTTTTCGCCGTTTGCCAACGAGTCTTTTACTACCTCCATGAATTTTTCTACTGTTTCAAGCACAGCACCTTTTTCGATGCCGGTTGTTTTTGAAATCTCATTAACGATATCTGCTTTTGTCATGTCAGTATATTTTTTGTTATTTAGTTGATATTCTTTATCTTTCACATCTTCAATATGCTTTTATCATCGCAAATTTGAAATGCGACTGCAAATATCGCATTTTTTTTTCATATTCTCCCTATCTTTTTCT
Source organism: bacterium (assembly GCA_004561555.1). Classification (GTDB taxonomy): domain Bacteria; phylum Bacteroidota; class Bacteroidia; order Bacteroidales; family Muribaculaceae; genus Limisoma. The sequence goes on along the minus strand of SFVH01000010.1, from coordinate 18,844 downwards.
CCTTTTTTGCGTAATTTTTTATGAAATAGGGGTTTGCGAAGTTTTATGATTGAGGATACAGTCCTTTTTCGGCTGCTACTTCGAGCATCAATCGATAGGCGGCATCGCGCTCGTTGGGTATCTCGCCGTCGAGGATAGCATTCTTCAATCGCTCTTTTATCTCGCCCACTTCGCGACACGGCTCCAAGCCGAACACTTGCATTATCTCATCGCCGCTAACCGGGGGCTGGAAGTTGCGTATGCGGTCTTTTTCTTCGATGTCCACCATCTTTTGACGCACCAGCTGATAGTTGGCGAGGTAGCGACGCACCTTCTCGGGATTTTTGGAGGTGATGTCTGCCTCACATAGCAACATCAAATCGTCGAGGTCGTCGCCGGCATCAAATATCAGTCGTCGCACCGCCGAGTCGGTCACTTCTTCTTCCACCAAGGAGATGGGGCGCATATGTAGCTCCACCATCTTTTGAACATATTTCATTTTCTCGTTCATCGGCAGTTTCATACGCTTGAAGATGCCGGGTATCATTTTTTTGCCTATGAAGTTGTGGTTGTGGAAGGTCCAGCCGAGCTGTGGGTCATATTGCTTGGTCACGGGCTTGGCGATGTCGTGGAGGAGTGCGCTCCAACGGAGCCACTCGTTTTCCGACTTTTCTGCCACATTGTCGAGCACCTGCATCGTGTGGAGGAAGTTGTCTTTATGTCCCCGGCCGTCTTTGGTGTCAACTCCTTTGAGGGCTTGAAGCTCCGGGAAGATTATCGATAGTAGTCCGCATCGCTCCAATAGTAAAAAGCCTCGAGAGGGGCGCGACGAACGCATGATTTTCGACAATTCGTCGGCTATGCGCTCGCGCGATATTATTTCGATACGTTCGCGATTGCGAGCTATCGACTCGAAGGTTTCTGCAAGGATGTCAAAATTGAGCTGTGTGGCAAACCGGATGGCGCGCATCATGCGAAGGGGGTCGTCGCTAAAGGTGACGTCAGGGTCAAGAGGGGTGCGAATGAGCCGGCGATGCATGTCATCAAGGCCGCCAAAAGGGTCCACAAGGTCGCCATAGCTGTCGGCATTGAGGCTGATAGCCAAGGCATTTATCGTGAAATCGCGACGTTTCTGGTCGTCGTCGAGGGTGCCGTCTTCTACTATCGGCTTGCGCGAATTGCGATTATACGACTCGCGGCGAGCACCGACAAACTCCAATTCCAATCGACGGTAGCGCAGTTGTGCGGTGCCAAAATTGCTAAACACTGTGAGCTGCTTTGCCTGTCCGAGGCGCTCGGCAAGGCGCTCGGCAAGGGCGATGCCGCTACCCACAGTCACAAAATCGATGTCTTTCGATGGTCGCTCAAGAAACAAGTCGCGCACATATCCCCCCACAATGTAGCATGGTTGCCCCATCTCGTCGGCAACAGCCCCAATAGTGTGAAATATCGGTCGGTCTATTTTTTCTTTTAAATTCATTTCCTACAACAATTCTCTGATTTCTTCAGCAAACGGGGTGAGACATTCAATGCCGTCATCGCCCACCACATAGGTGCTCTCCACACCTACTGCTCCCACTCCGGGAATCACAAATTTGGGCTCTATGGCTATCACGTTTCCTTTCTCAAACACATGCTTGCTGCGTGGCGCCAATACGGGCCATTCGTTGACTTCAATGCCCACGCCATGCCCCACAAAGCCGGCTTGCTGGCGATGTCCCATAAAGTAATCACTCTCGCCTGCTTCTTTAGCCATATCAGCGCAAAGGTTGTAAGCCTCTTTGGCTTCCACTCCCGGTCGTATCAGCGACTGCAAGGCGCGATGCATTGCTATTGAGAGGTTATGCGCTTTGCGGGCATGCTCATCAAGGTTCTTCACATAGAAGGTGCGAGTCATATCGGTCATATATCCGGTGAAATTACCATTCATGTCTACCATCACGGTATTACCCGGACGGATAATCGAGCCGTTACACCCCACCGGCAACGACGAGTTGAGACCGCCGCCACCCATAGCGAAGTCATAAGGACTTGGGTTGTCGGCATTGTCTCCCACGAGCAAATTGCCCATAAACAGCTCCATCGACTGCCCTGATATGCGGAAGATGCCAAGACAACCGTTTAATCGCAGCTCCCGCTCTATCTCTACTTGCAACTCAAGGTCGGTCATACCTTCACGGTAGAGTGCCGGGATATGGCCGTATACGGCGCAATGGCGCACTCCCGACTCGCGAAGGAGCTCTATCTCCTGAGGGGTTTTTACGGCACGGGCTGCAGCAAGCACTCCGGAGCAATTTTTCGACTCGCTCAAGCCAAGGGCTTTCTCCAAGCGTGCCACTTCATTGTATGCCGCACCGTCTTTTTCCAAGCCCACTTTCTCGGGGATGGATATCCCTTCGGCTTGAAGGATTGCTACAATCTGTTCGGGTTTGCGTATGCTGCGCACATCCTCGCCCTCAAAGTCGTTGGGACGACGCACAAACAGGCGGAAAGTGCCGTCGGCGCCTATATATGCGTAACCGGCAAACACGCGACCTGCGATATAATAAAGGTTGGCATTGGTGCCCACAAGCATTGCGTCAATGTCGTGGGTGAGCATCAGTGCTCTCAATTTTTCCAAGCGGAGGTCGATTTCCGCTTTTTGCCACATTTTACTTTTCATTTTTCTTGAGATTAATAAAAATATCTGTCAGTTGTTGGAAACTATCCACTCGCAAGTCGGCATCATCGCAGTTGCCAAAACCCCAAGAGGCAAAGACAAACGGCAGCCCGGCGGCGTGAGTCTGACGGCAGTCGCCGTCGGTGTCGCCCACATACACAAGGCGCTGCAAATGGTTGCGACGAGCGATGGCAAGGAGATTGTCACATTTGCTCACCTTCGTGGCGCCATAGGTCACAGCCTCCGATATATATTGACGGATACCCACACAATCCATCATCACATTAAGCCCGTCCACCCCACAGTTGCTGAGCAAAAACACGGGGTAATGCTCCGACAAGCGGCGTATGCCTTCTTTCACTCCGGCATAGGCTTTGCCACCGAGTTGCGGCATCATCTCCACTTCTCTTTGTGCCACCAGCTGCAAAAATGCTTCATCGTCGCCCACAGGACATTCTTTGGTGAGGAGATGAAGGATGTCAATGAGCTGCATCCCCATACATTCCACCAGCTCTTGCCGCTCTATGCGTCGCTCCGCTCCTATCTCGGCAAAGCAGCGATTCCACACTGCGCAATATGAGTCGACGGCATCCCAAAGTGTGCCGTCCATATCAAAAGCCAAGCCGTCGGCTTCTCTCCAATCGGGTATCATCTTCGAGGTTTATTTGTTATCAAAGTATGTAAGTCCGATATCGGTGACGTGCGTCACCACATCGGCTTTCATCTCGTGCCAAACCACAACTTTATCATATTCGCCCACAGTCACTCCTTTGGCAATGTCTGTAGATACTTGAAAGAGCTTTCCCAAGCCGGACCCTACCCGATTGCCATAATCATCGGTCAATATCACTTTGACAGTGTCGCTACGCTCCACATTGTGTCCTTTTTGATAGTCCACCCTCAACCACAATTCTTTATAAGCATAGTAGTTGTCGTGACGCACACTGAGCTGGATGTCGTAGCGGCTGCGATGGCAAGTGCTGTCGGGCAAGGCAAACTCCAACGACTCCGACTTGCCCCATCCTTTGCTACTTATCGACTTAAAGTCGCTGTAGAATGCGCCGTCGGGGCTACACGAAGTCAGGGTTACAACAAGGAGCAGCACACTAATTGCCGCTCTCAGTCTTCGGCACATTATTGCCGCCGTTGCTTTGTTGCGGTTTAGTATTGTTTGCTTTTCCACGTTCTCCTCCATTGCGATTGTCGGGATTGCGACGCGGCTGACGTCGGTTGCGTTGTTCGCCACCCTCTCCTTTACGATTGTTGTTGCGTTGCTGGCGTGGCTCTCCTTCTTGGTGTGGCTTGTCCTGACTGCGTTGTCCGCCGGATGCATTGGGTGAGCCATTGGGCTTTTTGCGCTTTTTCTTTTTTGCTTTGTCAAATCGAGTCACGGAATCTTGCCCCACAATGTCGCCAAATTCGCTCTTCTTTTTCTCCACTTCTTCGCCATCGGCAAGCAAGCTGTCGGGCTTGATGCCGCGCTTGTTGAGCGCAATTACTTCAAAGGCTCGCGAAGCGGTGATAGTCACCAAGTTTGCCGGCACATTTTTGTCGGTGGAATAGGTGATTAATTTGCCGAAAATGTCGGTCTTAAATTGCACATAGGTGTTATCCTTGGTCTCCAAGCGTATCTCCTTCGAGGGCAATTTCTTCACTGCTTCTACATAGGCGTCGACCTCATAGTTCAGACAACATTTGAGTTTCGCACATTGCCCGGCAAGTTTCTGCGGGTTGAGCGAAATGTCTTGGAAGCGGGCGGCACTCGTGGCTACACTCACAAAGTTGGACATCCACGAGGAGCAACACAGCGGACGACCGCAAGGTCCGATGCCGCCAATGCGTCCCGCCTCCTGGCGTGCGCCGATTTGCTTCATCTCTATGCGTACTCGGAAGGCTTCTGCGAGCACTTTGATGAGTTGTCGGAAGTCTACACGCTCATCGGCTATATAATAAAAGATGGCTTTGTTGCCGTCGCCCTGATACTCGACGTCGCCTATCTTCATATTAAGATTTAAGTCTTTGGCTATCCGGCGCGAACGTATCATCGTGTCATATTCGCGAGCTTTGGCAGCCTCAAACTTCTCAAGGTCGCTCGCCTTGGCTTTGCGAAACACGCGACGTATCTCGGCATCCGCACGCAAGTTGGCTTTCTTCATCTGAAGTCTCACCAATTTGCCTATCATGCTCACTCTCCCGATGTCATGTCCGGGATTGGCTTCGACAGCCACTATGTCGCCTACCTGCAAGGGCAGATTCATGCTGTTTTTGTAAAAGCCGCGGCGGGTGTTCTTAAACTGCACCTCGACCATGTCGAAGTCGTTTTTATCGCCGGGGATGTCGCTGAGCCAGTTGTAAGCGTTAAGTTTGCTGCGCGGACCGTCGTTACTTCCTATGGGATGCTCTATATTGATATCTTTCTCATCCATCGTTGCAATCACCTCCTCACGCTATTTTGCAAAACTTACCGAACGAGTTTCGCGTATGACGGTGATTTTCACTTGCCCCGGATAGGTCAACTCGTCTTGGATGCGTTGTGCAAGTGTTGCCGAGAGTTTTTCGGTTTCAACATCGTTAATCTTGTCGGCTCCCACTATCACACGAAGCTCTCTACCGGCTTGGATGGCGTAAGTCTTCACTACGCCGGGGTAGGACATTGCCAATTGCTCAAGGTCGTTGAGTCGCTTGATGTAGGCTTCAACCACCTCGCGACGAGCTCCCGGACGGGCGCCGGAGATTGCGTCACACACTTGCACGATGGGCGCCAATAGGCTTGTTTGCTCCACCTCATCGTGGTGTGAGCCGATGGCATTGCAGATGTCGGCTTTCTCTTTGTATTTTTCCGCAAGCTTCATGCCGAGGATAGCGTGTGGCAATTCAGGCTCTTCGTCGGGCACTTTGCCGATGTCGTGGAGCAATCCCGCACGGCGTGCTTTCTTCGGATTCAAGCCCAACTCGCTCGCCATAATGGCACATAGATTGGCGGTCTCACGCGAGTGTTGCAAGAGGTTTTGCCCATAGCTCGAGCGATATTTCATCTTTCCCACAAGACGTATCAATTCGGGATGCAAGCCATGAATACCCAAATCGATGGTGGTGCGCTTGCCGGTTTCGATGATTTCTTCTTCAATTTGTTTTCTCACCTTTGCCACAACTTCTTCGATGCGAGCCGGGTGGATGCGTCCGTCAGCTACCAATTGATGTAATGCCAAGCGAGCTATCTCTCTGCGCACAGGGTCGAAGCCGGAAAGCACGATGGCTTCAGGGGTGTCGTCAACGATAATCTCGATGCCGGTAGCGGCTTCAAGGGCGCGTATGTTGCGGCCTTCTCGTCCGATGATGCGTCCTTTTATCTCGTCGCTGTCGATGTGAAACACGGTGACGGCATTCTCAATGGCGGTCTCCGTGGCTACGCGCTGGATGCTTTGCACCACGATGCGCTTTGCTTCTTTGTTGGCGGTCATCTTCGCCTCGTCCATAATATCGTTGATATAGGAAGCGGCAGCGGTCTTTGCTTCGTCTTTGAGCGACTCCACAAGTTTCTCTTTGGCTTCATCGGCGCTCAAGCCGGAGATGTGCTCCAGCATCTCTTGCGCCTTCTTTTGCATCTTGTCAACTTCTACCTGACGCAAGTCGAGAGCCGCACTCTGCTGCTCTAATGAGGCTTTGAGGGCGTCGGTCTCGTTGCGCTTGCGTTGCAATTCGCCTTGTTGCTGGTTGAGCTGAAGCTCACGTTGCTTCGACTTAGCCTCTTGTGCCTGTATTTTTTGCATACGAGCATTGCTTTGGCGCTCAACCTCAGCCTTCATCTTCATTTCTTCTTCTTTTATCTCAAGAAGTTTGTTTTTCTTGAGCATATCAGCCTCAAGCTGAGCCTCTTCAACGATGGTCTTGGCGCGTGAGCGTGCCATCGATTTGATTATGAGCCATACGGCTACACCCCCTGCGATGAGGCCTCCTACAGCTCCGATTAAAAGATATAAACTATCCATTTTTTGTGTTGTTCTTTTATTAATAATATGATATATAAAAAACACACCCAAAGCAACGGCTCGCCATTGCTCTCGGTGCGGTAAATATTTCGCTCACCATAGCTATCGTCGGTTTGTTGTGGTCACAACGATGCTTTGTATCTATTAGCCGGTTTCTTTTGTTATTGTCTTCTCCCGGAAACCTTCGTCGGCTCTATGTTGCTATGTAATATATTTCGGCTTTGTGCCTCTCTATATGTTTCAGGCTCACTTTTCAGTCGTTAAGTTGCTCTATACACTTATCGACATCCCGCACCAATTTGGCTATCAGAGTGCGACTGCGGTCTAAGGCGTCCCTGTCCGGAGCTATCTTTCTGGCGATGCGGAGATATTCATTTTCCATCTCCAACTTTTCAAGAGTTTGGCGTTGGCGGGCATTCTCCCGCTCAAGCTCCGACACTCTCTCGTCAGCAGCGGCAAGGCGATTTTTAAGTGCTTGATAGCGGTCTACCGTCACTTGCTGCTTACTTAGCATTCGTTCAAAAATTTCCGATAAACTTTCAGCCATTCCGAACCAAATTTCCACAAAAGTAAGAATAATTTTTTGAAATTATGTGCAAAACGATTATTTTTTTAATTTTTTCGCAACGATAGTATATGTTTGACGCAATTATAGGATAAATTTCTCTACCACATGCGCCACCCCGTCTTCTTCATTGCTATAGGTGATATAGTCGGCGCCATCTTGCACCTCTATCGAGGCGTTTGCCATCGCCACTCCCAATCCTGCATATTCTATCATCCCCTTGTCGTTGTAACCGTCGCCCACAGCTATCACCTCCTCGCGCTTGATGCCCAACTCTCCGAGAAGGCGGGCAAGCGACTGCGACTTTTCGATGCCGGGGGGCACACACTCCAAAAAGAAGCCGGCTGAACGATAAACCATAGCGCGACCGCGAAGGCTCTCCGACAGTCGCATCTCAAGGGCATGCAAGGGTTTCGGGTCGCCCACTATGAGGCATTTGTTGATGGGATATTCCACCTGTGTCTTGAAGTCGGTATATTCCACAACAGGCATCTTATTGATAAATGCTTCATGGAGCACATATTTGTCGCGTGCACGAGTGGCGGCTATCCCATCGCCTTGATAGGTGAGGATTTGAAGTCCGGCTCGCTTGGCTTCATCATGGAGATAAGGCACCAATTCCGGTGATAGTTCTTGATTGAAGATGGTGGCGCCGCTGCCACAACTCACTATCTTGCCTCCGTTATAGGCAAGTATATAGCCGTCGTATTCGGATAAATGTAGCTGTCGTGCAAGCGGAACGATGCCGTATGTGGGGCGTCCGGAGGCAAGCACTATCTTTACGCCTTGTTGCTGGGCTTGCATCAAGGAGTTGTAGGTCTTCGCTGTGATTTCTTTCTTTTCGTTGGTGAGGGTGCCGTCGAGGTCAAGCACTATCATTTTATATGCCATAATATCTTTTATTTTCAAAGTCGACAAAGTTAACATCTTTCCGCTACAAAGCAAAATCGAAGCAAAACATGCCGAACAACATATTCTTTAAGCATTTTGCAATCAAAACACCAATATAATGTAACATTTTTTTGGATGACAGCATATTTTTCTCAACATTTTAGTGGCTTATATAAAAATTTGAAATATCTTTGCGTAAAAGTTTTTTTATTGGAATATGGAAAAAATTGATAATTTAGACAAGAAAATTCTCCAAATAGTGATGAGAAACGCGCGCATCCCTTCGAAGGATGTTGCCGTGGTTTGTGGTGTGTCGCGTGCGGCTATCCACCAACGCATCCAGAGAATGATTGATTTGAAAGTGATTACCGGCTCGGGATACCATGTTAATCCTAAGGTGTTGGGATATGCCACTTGCACTTACATCGGGGTCAAGCTGGAAAAAGGTTCTATGTATAAGGATGTTGTGCCGGAATTGCAGAAGATTCCGGAAGTCGTGGAGTGTCATTTCACTACCGGTCCCTACACGATGCTTATCAAACTGTATGCTCGCGACAACCAGCATCTGATGGAACTCCTCAACGACAAAATCCAAATGATTCATGGTGTTGTGGCTACTGAAACGCTGATTTCGCTTGACCAAAGTATGAATCGCGAAATCCCTATCCATTTCGACGAATAAATCATCAAATAAATTTTGACAACTTATATTGTGCGAGGGTTGCGAATGGTCGCGACTCTCGTACTTATTTTACCTGCCGCCGCCTGTTTTTGAAACTCTGACTATCTCTTTTTGGCTATTGTCATAGTGCCAAGCGCCGCGCGCAACTTCCCTTACTCATTGTGGACAGCGTGGCTGTCGGAAAACCGGGGCATTTATCTGCTGTCGCTATTTTTCTCAAACTACTAAAGCTTAAAAAATTATTTATTTATCAAAGCGAGAGAGAATTTCTCTCTTTTGTTAGTTTTCTCTCTCTTTATCTATATCTATTTCTTTATCTATATCTTTATATAGGTTTCATGACTGGTTTCACGACTGGTTTCACAACTGGTTTCACAACTGGTTTCACGACTGGTTTCATTTGTTTCTCCAAAAAGGAAAAGGGCTATGAGGCTCAAACCCCATAACCCTTTAACCATTCAACTGCAGTGACAAGCACTGCCATGTGATTATCTTACAACAACCTTTTGAGTCTTGCCGTCAACAACCACTACATAAACGCCTGCAGCTACGTTAATCGACTTCTCGGCACTGTTAACAACTACTGCTTGTCCGGCAGCATTGTAAACAGATACACAAGAGGCATCACCGAGGATGCGGATTTCGCCGTTCATACCTACAGCCTTAGCAGCATTGATTTCAAATTTTGCTACAGAGCCGTCGTTTTTCACGCAAAGGAGTGAGCCTTCGGTGAGGTCAACGGTGATGTCATAAATGCCTGCAAGAATCTTATAAGAAGTGTCGCCGTTTTGACCGATTTCAGCAGCTACGTTGTCGGTAACTTCTGTGTCGTGAACTTCCGGACCAAAGCGGTTTGCATTGAAGGCATCCCAGTTGCCGGCTTCTGAGAGTACAGAGCCGAATGCGAAGTAGCCGAAGCCATTGTTGGTATCAAGGATTTCTACACCTTCGATAGAGTAAACACCGGTTTCTGTTTGTGCAAGGGTGTAAGCGTTGCTGGTAATGTCCCAGTTAGCATTCTTGAGCGAACCAATCATGTAGAGGTTTTCCGGGAAGTGGAATTCTCCAACGGTAAGGGTCATTTCTTTGAGGTCGAGGGTAAGTTCATACCAGCCTGCATTCGGGATGCGGATTGCGCCTTCTCCCTTGACAATCGGGTTAACGCCTATCGACCAGTCGCTGTTGTCTTCAGCAAAGCACCAACGATTAGCGTTTACAACATCCCATGAACCGAAGTCTGATGTAAAGGCAAAGTTAGAGCCTTCGTGTGCTTGGATTACAGTGTAATATACGCCTTCCGATTGTGTTTCCATCTCGAATACTTCGGTAGGATCCCAAACAGCCAAATCCTCAAGGTCACCCAGGATGTACATCGATGCAGGATATGATGTCGGCAACTCTTCGCCTGAAACGGTGATTGTGCTGTTTGCAAGGTCTACCATTATGGTGTAGTTTGTGCCGATTACACCTTCAAGCACCATTGCACCTGTGGTCTTTATGAGTTCTTGTGATTTATTGATGGTGATGACTGAGCCGTCACTGCCAACACCCCAACGGTTAGCATTAACAACTTCCCAATCTGAATCTAATACAGAAACCACTGAGAAGTATTCTTTTTCTTTGTTTGCTGTGATGGTTGTGGTGTAAACACCTTGTGTACCCTTTTCCATCTTAATACCGCTTTCATTATCCCAATTATTCATGTCGCCGATAACATAGAGGGCGGCAGGGTATTCGTCGGATGAAAGGGTAACGTCATATTTTGAGGGAGCAGCAACTGCTACTTCGCCATTGTCGCGAGGAAGGGCAAATGCCTTCAACCATTCGCCGGAGTTAGACACTACATAGAGGTTGTCGGCAGCGTCAAACGCTATTGCGTTGGTGTTGGTGCCACAAGTGGTATCAAACTCATAAAGCTTCGTATAAACCGGAGCACTGCTATCTTCGCGTGTTACTCTATAGATACCCACTTTCTTCTTGCCTGAAGCCATTGCAAAGAGCGTGTGGTTGGCATTCCAAGCCATACCGGCACCGCCGGCAGGGGTGGTGATGTCTGAGTAGTCCACCATATTGGTCACGAGGTCAACGTGCTTGTATGCGGGTTCTGCTTCAGAAGGTGCGCCACGATATTGACCCACCATCAAGCCCATACCATCCGGGTCGAGGCAGGCATTTACGGTAGCAGAGTTAATCCAATAGCCGTCGAGTGTGGTTACTCTGTTGGATGGTACTGCCGACCAGGTCTTGTTCTTACCAAGATTGTAAACATCTACATGGTGGGCTGAAGTGCTCAAAGCATAACCATTGTCGCAAGAAACGACTGCCAACATAAGCTCGTCGCCTGCTCCTGAAACGGATAAGCCGGTAGCCGGACCTGCAACAAACTCACCGTCAGCATTGGTGATGTTGCCGTCAGCACCGATAGTGCCTTCAAACACAGCAGTAGCAGCTGCTTCGAGGTCGTTCGGGTTAAGCTCATATACACCGGCGGTGGTGGGGTTGGTTCTTGACACGAATAAACGACCGTCTTCGCTCATTGCAAGACGCTTGAAGTCGTAGATAGTGGTTGTGGTGCCCTCATATTTGCCTTCTGCTGGGGTCATGCCTGAGAGGAAGCCGTATTTGCCTTCTGAATTCTTTATCGGTTGAAGCATTTGGTCGAATGCATAGATACCTATACCGATACCATTTTCTTCCTTGGAAGAGTGGTAGCCGGTGGCAGGCAATGAAGATTGAGATTCGGTCACGAGAATGCGGCCGAAGTTGTCGCTGTCGGTATTGTTGTCGACAACCACGCCGTAGGGGCTCCAGAACTTGTAGGTTTCGCCCAAGAGTTTAGGCTCTGTCACTACATCGCCGGTAACAGCCACGATAAACGAAGTGGTGGCATCGAGCGCAAGCTCGGTAGCCGGGATAACCACAGTGTTAAGGTTGTTGACGGTGGTCATCTCATAGTCGGCATATTCTGCGATGGTTGTACCTTCAAATTCCTTGTAAATTTCGCCGTCTTTCATGAGTTGCACTTTTACTGCTGTTGCAGGAGCATTCAAGCGGTAGCTCACGGTGTAGTTACCTTCGCTTTCTGCCACCTTGATATCGTATGCATAAGCATTACGTGATGCAAGCTTCGGAAGCGGTTTCGGAAGTGCAAGGGTGTATTGAGCGGCAAAGCAACCCGGTTGATATTGGTAAATGCGAGCGGTGTAATCGTCAACAACTTCAGCTACCAGCGACGTTCCATTACTTTTACCATTGCTTGTGGTGGCTTCTGCTTGGTGGGTTGCGATTACCTCGTTGGTTTCGCGATTAACCACTTGAAAGCCATCATAATAAGTAGCCCCGGTAGGCTCTATTGAATAGAGCACACCTCCCATAGTAACGATGTCACCACCTGAGCTTGAGCTTAATTCGCCAACGCGTGTCAAAGCTACAAATTCGCCGGAAGTATTGATGTAGAAGTCTTTATTCCCTCTTAGACGAATAGCAATGTCATTGCTCATAGGGTCATTTGTGAGAGGCAATGCTATCGAGGTAGTATCAAAGGTAATAGGAGTGGTGATAGTTACAGATTTATCTTCAACTTGCACTCCATTAGCAATGAAGATTTTTGCTACAGCGGTATTGTTTGATCCGGCAAAGAACACTGCTCCTCCGGTTTCGCTGAAGATATCGCCTACAGCTTTGCCAAGAGCGTCCATACGAGCGGCAGTCACACCTTCAGGAAGGGTAATTACAATCGATGAGGTTTCTCCGGTTGTCTTGTTCCACAGTTTCAAGGTCTTCATAGCCCCTGCTCCTGCCCAGCCTTCAAGGATAATGAGGTTGCCCGCATCGTCATGCGAGATACCTACAGCAGCGCCACCGGCTGTAGAAACCGTTTCTACAGCAGTGCCGTCAAAGGAGTAAATAGTTTTAACAGACATGTCGTTGGTATAAACCTTACCGCCGAATCCGGTGCCGAAACGAGCATTCGCCATTGCCGGAATGTCTGTTTCAACCTTCCAATCCTGAGTGAGTGTTTGTGCACTCACTGTCGCGGCAGTCAGCATCGCCAATCCTGCCATCAGAATGTGTCTGAATTGTTTTTTCATAAAAAGGTAATTTAAGTTAATAAAAATGGTTTGTTACTTCGATAATTCTTAGCAATGATTATAGTTTTACCTATATTAATTGCGTAAAGGTAAAAATTTTTTATGGAATAAAGTGATTAACTACAGTTTTTTTATTTTTTTAACCTATTAATATCCATTATAACAGCCAAAATAAAAAAGGATGCCCGAAGGCATCCTCAATCACTAACCAAAATTAATTTCTTACTGCTATTTCACACTTACTCTCAGATTGTAACGGTGGGAAATCCTGTCGGTCGACAAATTCCGCTACCGCCTTATATTTTGCAAAAAATCGTTTTATATAATTGTTTTTGTACTCCTTTGACTCTCAAAAAAGACAAAGGTTTAATGTGAGAAAAAATTTTTTTAAAAAATCCGTTGCATATCTCTCCGAGGTCAAAAAAATCACCTCACATCTATGCCCCACATCAATTTCGAGCGAAGCGTTTGTGCAAAATCATGGTCGCGACGCAACACTACCCTCACGCCAAAGTCGGCTTTGCGCATCTTGACCGTCGACCCCATCGGTAGCGACAGCGACTCGCCGTCGATAGACAGGCGAAAGGTGTGGCTCCGCTCGGAGCAAGTGTGGATGGATATCTCCACATCGTCGGGCAAGACAAGCGGACGCATCGTGAGAGAATGGGCGGCAATGGGCGACATCACAAGGCACGCTCCGGAGGGATGGATTATCGGGCCGCCTACCGACAGGTTGTAGGCGGTGCTCCCCGTAGGGGTTGCCACAATTAAGCCGTCGCCCAAGTAGGTGGTCAACGGGGTGCTGTCGATGGTGGCGTGCATGGCAAGCATTGATGCCGACGCATTTTTTATGATTGCCACATCATTCAGGGCAAAGCGATTGGTAAGTGCCACTCCGGCGTCGGTGCTCACTTGAAGAAGTGTGCGACGCTCAGTGTAGACTTCCCCGGTTTTGATGGAGGAAAGAAGGCTATCGAGGTCGGAGGCAGAAAACTCCGCCAAGTAGCCGAGATGACCGGTGTTTATTCCCACAATAGGGGTTTCTCTACACCCAACCCATGCTGCGGCTCGCAAAAATGTGCCGTCACCACCAATGCTCAGCACTACGTCGGCTGAAACATGGTCGAGCTCGCCAACTACCTTGTCGGCTCTAAAGTCGGGCACCAACCCGCGAAGATAGTCGCCGAATGCTTGCTCTACCTCTACAAAAGCGCCACTCCCTCGCACCGCCTCGACAATCTTTCGTATATCGGCGACACGATGGTCTTGCCACAAGTTGCCAAACACCGCAATTTTCATATTTTTATATCGTTTTGTCTTTTATGTAAACGGAATTAGTATTATTTTTGCACTTAAATACGCCGATGGGGTAAAAAAGTGTACGCTATACCTTTTGCAGCGTAAAGATAGACAAAAAAAAGAAAACAGCGAAATAAATGACAAATTTAAGCGTAAACATCAATAAAGTGGCTACAATTCGCAATGCCAGAGGGGGTAATGTGCCTGATGTGGAGAAAGTGGCAATTGACTGCGAAGATTTTGGAGCCGACGGAATTACCGTGCATCCGCGTCCCGACGAACGACACATCAAATATGCCGACGTTTTCAAGTTGAGACCTTCTCTGCGAAAGGAGTTTAACATCGAGGGGTATCCCTCGGAGAAGTTTATGCAACTCGTGCTCTTGGTGAAGCCTTCGCAGGTCACTCTCGTGCCGGATGCGCCCGACGCACTGACCTCAAGTGCGGGTTGGAACGTGGCTGACAATTTCGAGTTTCTCTCGCAAATCACCGAGCAACTAAAGGAGAAAGGCATCCGTACAAGCATATTTGTCGACACCAATATCGAAAACATTAAGCTCGCCGCTAAGGTGGGGGCTGACCGGGTGGAATTATACACCGAGCCGTATGCTTCGGCTTATGTCGCTAACCGCGAAGTGGCTATCGCGCCCTACATCGAAGCGGCTACAGCGGCCCATAAAGTGGGGCTCGGAGTGAATGCCGGGCACGACCTAAACCTCGAAAACCTGCAATTTTTTTGCCAACGTATGCCGTATCTCGACGAGGTGTCGATAGGTCACGCTCTAATTTCCGACGCTCTCTATCTCGGGCTGAAAGAAACTATTAAACAATACAAAAACTGCTTGAAATAGCTTTTTTATCATTATATTTGCCAAAACAAATTACAAACATAAGGATATGACACCATTATTTATTCTTGCTCAAGAGGTTACCAACACTCCGGCTGCCGCCGAAGAAACTCTCAACGTATGGAGTCTCTGCCTTAAAGGCGGTATCATCATGATTCCACTATTGATACTTTCGCTTGTGTCAATCTACATCTTTATCGAGCGCTGGCTCGCTTTACGCAAGGCGGCAACTGAAGATGCTACGTTTATGAAAAAAATCAAAGATTATATCCACGACGGCGAAATTGAAAGCGCCACTCTTCTTTGCCGAAAAACCGACACGCCTTATGCGCGACTCATACAAAAGGGTATCTCCCGCATCGGACGCCCGATGAACGACGTGCTGGTGGCTATCGAAAATGTCGGAAACATCGAGATAGCTAACCTCGGCAAGGGGTTCACATGGCTCGCAACTACCGCCGCCGGCGCTCCGATGATTGGGTTCTTGGGAACGGTGACCGGTATGGTTAAGGCGTTTTTCGCTCTCTCTACCGCCGGCAACAATGCTAATATTACGGTACTTGCCGGAGGTATCTACGAGGCGTTGGTCACTACCGTCGCCGGACTGGTGGTGGGCATCATCGCGCTTTTTGCCTACAACTACCTCACCGCAAGGGTCAACCATGTGATGAATCAACTGGAAAACAAGACTATGGAATTTATGGACTTGCTCAACGAGCCTGCCGCATAATCCTAATAATCTCTACGAAATATGGCTCTCAAACGACAACACGACCTCCTCGCAAGCTACAGCATGGCGTCTATGACCGATGTGATTTTCTTGCTGTTGATATTTTTTATGGTCACCTCAACTTTCGTGTCGCCCACAGCCTTTGAAGTCGACCTGCCTAAAAGCTCCGAACAGACTGCTATCAAGAAGCCAAGCACTAAGGTGTATATCGACAAAGAGCAAAATCTTTTCGCTTCCTTCGGTGAGAAAGAGCCTCAAAGCATCTCCGACGACCAGCTCGTGGCATTCTTGCGTTTGGCTCAAGAGCAAGACAGCACTCAATTTATCGCTCTATATGCCGACGAGACGGTGCCTTACGGTCGCATCGTGGAGGTGCTCGACCTCACCGCTCGCCACAATCTGAAGATGGTGCTTGCCACGAAGCCTTCGGAAGTAAACGACCGACGCATGGCAGCAGCGGCTACTGCAGCGCAATCCGACAATTAATCTTTCATTTTCTTTTGTCACTACGATGGATAAAGACAGAAAACGTAGAAATATTATAAGCGCTCTGATTTCAATAGGCTTACACATGGCTCTATTGGTTGTGCTTTTTTTCTCGGTGATGAAGGCTCCCCTGCCAAAAGAGCCTGCCATCGATGCGCAAAAGACGGAAATCACTTTCGGCGGTGAATATGTGCAATTAGGCGACATCCCCGAACCTAACCTCAACGACGACGCTGCCTCAAATGCTGCCGACAATGACGCCGCTTCCGACGGCGCCGATGACGTCAATGAGGGTAATCCGGCGGAGGGCGAAAGTGTGGTGGCTTCTAAGCATGAGTCGCCAATGGTGGCGGAAGCGAAGCCAAGGGGTCCTTCGGAAGCGGAGCTGAGAGAACAAGAACGAATCCGCCGTGAGGAAGAGAGGCAAAGACAAGAGCAACAACGCATATCCAACCGTACTTCCGGCGCTTTCAACAATGCGGGAAATGCCGCAGGAAGCAGCGGCTCTAACAATGGTAATGCTTCTACCGGGGCTCTCGCAGGGCAACCGGGTCACAACCTCGGAGCCAACTATCACCTGACAGCTCCTCAACTGAAATGCAAAAAGAGCGGAACAATCAACATCAGCGTGGTGGTGCGTAGCGACGGCTCTATTTCTTCGGCTAAATATATCGGGGGTAAAGGGGAAGCGGCAGGCGACGCTTCTATCCAGAGTTATTTTGTCAACGAAACGAAAAAGCTGAAGTTTAAAGTGTCGGGCAATGTGCCGGCTGAAAAGAGGGGTACAATCACTTGGGTGATTAAATAATCGCTCGTTTTCTTTTTATTCCCATGTGTAATTGCCGGCGCGCGACGATTTGAGCTTGAGGTATGCATTTATCATCGGCCGTACAAAATATAAAAACGGCAACGAAAACAGCAATCTCGGCGCCGATAAAGCCCGTGAAATCCTACGATATGAGCAGATAAATATGGTGGTGGCAACGGCTACAACAATCGCTGTTGCCGAGGCTAACGTGATAGTTTTTTCCATCTCTCCGCCGTTATAGTAAAACCATATGGGATAAGCCACCCCACCTACCGCACAAAGCAAATAGAGGTAATACACCGCATTGTGGAGCACACTCATAAAGGTGATGCGTGCAGCGGTGTGGCTCAAGGTGAAATAGCGATGTTCTTTCTCATTACGATAAAGGCGCTCATAATCATAGATATGGTCTTCAAGGATGCTTTCTGCCGACAATTCCGCTTCCACTCTATATCGCTTGGCAAGCTGACTTATGAAGATATCATCATCGCCGTATTTAAGGTTGAGTGCCGACGAGAAACCTTTCATCTCAAAAAATGCCGACGTGCGATAGGCTATATTGTTGCCGTTGCCACGAAAGGCTTTATGGTGTATTGCCGCAGCAAGGTAGCGGGAGGCATCGGCAACACCGTCAAATGCGCGGTAGCGATGTCCCTGAGATTTATCTGTGGTGTAGTCGGGGTGGGTATAGCCGATAACCACGTCTGCACCGGCATCAAAGTGCCTGCCAAAGCTCCTCAGCCAGTGGTCGCTGCCGGGACGTGAATGGGCGGAGGTGATTACTACCGCCGGATAGCGGGCTGCCTTTACACCGAGGGTGATGGCAAGTTTGCGCTTCGACACATTGGAGCTGCTGCCGGGGATAAACGTCGTGCGCAACGACGGATGGGTCAACGACAACCGAGTGAGCGCATTGTCCACCAGTTCCGACTCGTCGACATTCACCACTATAACCTCATATTCGCCATAGTGTTGTGACATCAACAGAGGAATGGTTGTCTCGACCTCCTCATAGTCGTTGGCATGGGCTATTACTACTACCGACAACGGTGTGGTGGGTTGTGGCGCTTCTGCTTCGAGCGGCATACTTGTGACTTTGCCGACTATGGAATTGCGACGTCGAAGCCACGGAAACACTGTGAGCATCGCCAACAACAGAAACATCGTGTAGCCGACTATTTCTATAGGTGTAATTTCAAAACGGAAAAAATCCATAAGCGCTTGATTCGAAATTCTGATGCAAAAGTACATATTTCACAGTGATTTCACGCAAATTTCTCCTTAAAAAGTGGTTTTACTATAATAGGGGCAGTCGCGAAATCAGATTAAAAAACACAATGAATTGATTATCAATGTGATAAATATTTTGTATCTTAGCAGACGGCAATAAGAAATTCCCCCGAACCTCTTGGCAAAGAGCTATTTCGGGGGAATGAAGTTGAAAACCTCATGGCAAAGATACGACATTTATCCGAAGTTCAGCAAGAAATTGCATTTACAGAGTTTGATTTTTATCAGAGATATGCAGAAACGTTCAAGACCTCTGAACTCGGACGCATCAAGTCGCTCCTTCCTCTTCGTCAGATGGCTATATCGTCAGATGGCTATATCGTCAGATGAAAAGGTTCACATTGGCCTGTTCAGCTCGTTCCATATAACTTGCCACACCTCCCACGGTGACGTTGTCGAGCAGTTCCTCGCGCTTGACGCCCATCACATCCATCGACATCTGGCAGGCGATAAACTCTACCCCGTTGTCGATGGCCTGCTGCCGGAGAGATTCCAGGGAATCGACTCCCTTCTTCTTCATCAGGTAG
>SFVH01000079.1 GCA_004561555.1 bacterium | reverse complement strand
GGCAAGCACCACCAACCACAACACCACCCAATATCCGAGCGAGGTGTGCAAGTCGAACCACAACTTGCGCCGCCCTTTGCCGGTGGCGATAGTGAATCGCTGCCGCCATTGCTGTCGGTTTTTAGGCCACACTATCCACACGCCGCTCAGCAGTATGACGATGAAGAATATCGTCACATAGGTCACGATATATTTGCCCACCTTGCCGGCAAACAGCGACTTGTGCATTGTCGGTCATTCCCGCCTTTTTCATTTTAGCCACCTTCTTCTGATATGCCGCAATGCTGTCGGCGCTCACATCGGCTGACTGCTTTTGGTGCTGCTGAGCGTGAGGTATCACCTTGGGCATTCCGAGCGCGCTGCGAATCTCGTCTTTAAACACGAGCGTGGCACCCGACAGGCATATCACCGTGATGAGTATGCCCAGCGGTATTGATAGCCATAAATGAATGCGAAATATCCATTTTCTGCTCATGCACCTTAGCCTTTGAAGTTGAGTTTCAGCCCTACGACGAACATTCTGCCAGGAGAATAGAGCGCATGGCGAATGTTATCGTGGTCGATGCGGTCGTCCTTCTTATTGAAGATATTTTCCACACCCACGCTTGGCATCACATTGAGCCACTTCGACACGTTGAAGGTGTGGGTGGTGTTGATGCCCCAAACACCATATCCTGGAGCGTCCTCATAGTTGGGATAGAGTGTTTTGCTCTGCAAGCGTCCGTTCAAATTCACATTCAAGGTGTAGCGATTCCATGTTTGGTTGTAGTTGAACGCCAAGGTGCCAGTGTGGCGCACTGAGCGTTCGAGGTCTTTCCACTCGTCGCCTGTCTTGGTGCGTGCATAGGTATATACGTAGCTACCCATCACCGAGAAGCCATCAAACACATTCACGCTGGCGTTTACCTGAAGCCCCTTCACCGAGCCCTTGTCGCTGTTCACATAGAGGTTATACGACTTCAGTTTGGCGGCTTGTGCCTCGGTCATTTCAGGAAATTCCTGACGCAGTTCTGCGCGAGTGGCATCGTCAACAGTGTGCTTTTCCTTGATAATCATATCGTTGATAAAGTTCATGTAGCCCATCACCGAGATAGAGAACACACGGTTGCTGTATTCGGCGTTGAGCGACACATAATTGCTCTTTTCAGCATTCAGATTCTTGTTGCCGAAAGTGATAACCGGTCTGCCAGCCATCAACTTAAAGTAGTGGTAATACAGTTCGTCGAGACCAGGAGCACGGAAGCCCTGTGAATAAGCCGCACGGAAGCGGAAATTGCCTGGCGAATACATCAACGCCGCTTTAGGGGTGAAGTTGTTGCCAAATGCCTCGTGGCGTGTGTAGCGCACACCCACGGTGGCGGAAAGATTTTGGAGCAACTTCATATCGTGCTGCGCATAGCCAGCCCAAGTGTAGGCGTTGTTGTCCACGTCGCCAGCGGTAGCCACGAGGTAATCTTTACGCCAGTCGGCACCAATCATGGTGGTGGCTCCGTCATAGAAGTTAAACACGCCCTTCAGTTCGCCTTCGTAATACTTCTGACCCTTGCTCTTCACATAGTCGCCCAGTTGATAGTTGCCCGATGCCACATCGTAGATGTTGCCATAATCGTAGGAGTCTTTGATGAAGTCAAACAGCAAAGAGTGGCGCGAGAATTTATACTTTGCTCCGGCTTCCCATCGCCATCCCTCGCTGCGAATGTCGTAAGCCGAGCCACCCTCCTTGCCCTCCACAGGCTCTGGGCGATTGGTACGCTTCCACGAGTAAGCCCCACCGGCATAAAGCGAGAGCTTGTTGCGGAAATCGTAGGTGAAGCGCTGGTTCACCACATTTGAAGTGTAGCCCACGAATAGCGGATCGATGGTTTCGAGCGTTTCGCCTGTTTTTGAGTCGGTGGTCAAGTTGCTATTCTGATAGCTGTCGGCTGCGTCGTGGCTAAACGAGGTGTAGGAACCAAAGCCCTTGGTGAAAATATCCACATTTGCCGACTGCGACCATTGTCCCTTGCCCGACACGCGCGAATTTGAAGTGACCGAAATCAGCTGGTCGGTGATGTGGTGTGGCTAATTCAAGCCTCAGCCTCCAAACCACAAACCAAAGGGACGGTTCTTCTATGTTGTAAACCAAGGGATTTTGGTAATTTAATATTTATTTAACATTTTGAAGAGCAATAGGATAGGTGCTTCCTTGTCCGCCTATCATGTTGCGTGACAGCGCAATAAGTTATCGTCCCGCACGTTTTGCGCAGGAAGACGCGAGAGCGAAAAAACCTATTAGACAAACTTCTATAAGAGGTCGCAGCGCATGTCTGCGCCTCAATTTACTTCTTCAG
>SFVH01000039.1 GCA_004561555.1 bacterium | reverse complement strand
GTTGAAATCAGCCGCAAACACGGCGGAGAGAAGTATGTCAAGAGTTTCGATGGCTATACGCATCTGCTGACGATGCTCTATGCCGTAATCCAGCGTTTCGACTCGCTACGTGAGATAGAGACATCTATGATATCCGAGGTTCGCAAGCTGCATCATGTCCGCATAGACACATTGCCAAGACGAAGTACCCTCTCGGACGCAAACGCCAGACGGTCAGAGAAGTTCTTTGAAGAAGTATATCGCGATCTGTATGCGGCCAATAAGAATCTGCTTTCCTCGGACAGCCGGCGAACAATAAGAATCTGCTTTCCTCGGACAGCCGGCGAAACGGTACAGAGGAGTGGATAAAACAGCTTAGAATCATAGATTCGACCACAATCACCCTGTTCTCCAATGCCATTTTCAAGGGTGTTGGACGTCATCCCAGGACTGGAAAGAAGAAAGGCGGTATCAAAGTACACTCGGTCATACATGCCAACGAGGGCGTTCCTTGTGATGAACAGTTCACATCAGCTGCTACCAACGACTCTTTCATGCTTGCGCCAAGCCATTACAACCACAATGAGATAGTTGCCCTGGACCGTGCATACATCAACTATGCCAAATTTGAGGAACTGACAGACCGTGGCGTCGTATATGTCACAAAAATGAAGAAAAACCTCAGTTACGAGATCCTGGTGGACTGTATGCATCAAAATCCGGAGGGATTGATGGAGTACCGTGAGCAAGTCGTGGTGTTCCGTAAGGACGACATCAACCATATTGCCAGAATAATTACATACGTTGATATAAAGAAAAGCAAGAAGCCTAAGCTTATATGATATGACTCTGGAGACAATCGTGGCGATATACCGCCGCAGATGGCAGATCGAGTCGCTTTTCAAACAGATAAAGCAAAACTTCCCACTTAGATACTTCTACGGAGAAAGCGCCAATGCCATAAAGATCCAGATATGGGTCACACTCATAGCAAATCTACTACTGTCAGTTCTGCAGAGTAAGCTGTCAAGGCGTTGGAGCTTCTCTGGACTGGCCACAATAGTGCGCATTGTGCTGATGTATTATCTGCATCTCGAAAAGTTCCTCAATCAGCCCGATGCAGATCTGAAAATCATGCTTGCCGAGGCATCCGAATCGCCGCCGCAGCCATCTCTTTTTGATTGTGGGGGCTTGGAATCTGCAAAAAGTTATGCCGCTCTCAAGTTTAGCGGACAGTAATAGATAAATACAAAAAAAGGTTGTGTATGTGAGAAGAAAATGCGATATTTGCATAATATTATGGGGTGAAGTGCTCGTAATAGAATAAATTATTTGAAAAAAACGTCTTTTTAGACAAACATAATATGGCAGAAAAGAAACTAAATGGAACTGTTATTGTGACTTATCGTTGCAACGCGCGATGTTCTATGTGTAGCAGGTATAAGGCTCCGTCGCAACCCGACGAAGAAATATCGCTCGACACCATCAAAAAGTTGCCGCGTATGTATTTCACAAATATCACCGGGGGGGAGCCGTTTATTCGTAGCGATATTAAAGACATTGTTAGAGAGTTATATAAGTTGAGCGACCGTATTGTCATCTCAACCAATGGTTTTTTCACTGACCGTATCATTGACCTTTGCAAAGAATTTCCACAAGTGGGTATTCGCATATCTATCGAAGGGTTGGAGAAGACAAATAATGACATCCGTGGACTTAAAGACGGCTTTAATCGCGGTTATTCCACCCTTAAAAAGTTGAGGGAGATGGGAATGAAAGATGTGGGATTTGGCATGACAGTGCAAGATTGTAATGCCAAAGACCTCGTGCCGCTATATCGTCTGAGCAACGAGATGAATATGGAATTTGCCACAGCTTCGCTCCACAATTCGTTTTATTTCGTAGAGTCGAAAAATAAGATTAACGACCGCGAGATGGTGGCAAAAAATTTTGAAGAGCTAATCAACGAATTGCTTAAGTCAAATTCGCCCAAAAAATGGTTTCGCGCATATTTCAATCATGGATTGATTAACTATATCTACGGGCAGAAGCGGTTGCTCCCTTGCGATATGAGCTTCGACACCTTCTTTATCGACCCCTATGGCGACGTGATGCCATGCAACGGAACGAAAGACAAGGAAGTGATGGGCAATCTCAACACTCAGTCGTGGGATGAGCTGTGGAACTCTCCCGAAGCTGAAAAGGTGAGAACGAAAGTGCGTTGTTGCGACCGTAATTGCTGGATGATAGGCTCTGTATCGCCGGCAATGCACAAATATATCAGTGTGCCTTTGCTGTGGGCTGCCAAGCATAAACTTAAAAGTATGCTGGGTATGCGCTATTCGATGTATGAAAATCCCATCTGCTGTGACTATCGTGACGGTAAAGTCACTAAAGAAGAACTTGACCGTCTCTCTACCTGCGACATGAATGCAGTGATAAGCGACGGCTTGTCGAGCACTTCTCGTGAGGCGTTGAAGGGCAAGAGAGGTGAGGATGTGGTGAATAAAGACGTCGAAGAACAGGGCTATGAGGCAACAGAATAATAGCTTCATTTGCATATGAATATCGTCGTTACCGGTACAAGAGGAATCCCTAATGTGATGGGTGGGGTGGAAACGCATTGCGAACACCTGTTCCCGAGAATTGCCCAAAAGGGGTTTGACGTTACATTGGTGAGGCGGGAGTCGTATGTGTCTGACGCTCTCAAAGAGTGGGAGGGTGTGAAGTTGATTGATATTCCCGCACCAAGAAAGAAAAAGTTTGAGGCTATAGTTCATACCTTTCGTGCCATTAATGCCGCCCGCAAATTAAAGGCTGACGTGGTGCATATCCATGCTATCGGTCCGGCAATTCTCACTCCTTATGCTCGCCTTTTGGGAATGAAGGTTGTCTTTACCCATCATGGTCCCGACTACGACCGTGACAAATGGGGGAGAGCAGCCAAGATGATGTTGCGGTTTGGCGAAAAGATGGGATGTCGCTACGCCAACCATGTGATTGTTATCTCTGACGTAATTAAAGATTTGATTGCTCGGAAACATCATCGAGTGGATAATGTGAGCCTTGTTTATAATGGTGTGCCGAAACCGGATTTTTGTGATTACGACGAATATTTTCAATCGCTGGGCATAAAAAAAGGAGAATATATCCTCGGCATGAGTCGCTTTGTGCCGGAGAAAAATTTGCATCATCTGATAGATGCTTGCTCCAAAATAGATATGAAAGGGTGTAAACTCGTGATTGCCGGCGATACTGATTTTGAAGATGATTATTCGCGGGAGTTGAAGCGAAAAGCCGGTGATGCCGGAGTGGTTTTGACCGGGTTTGTGCGCGGTCGCAAATTACACTCGTTGCTCACTAACTGTCGCCTTTATTGCTTGCCTTCAAGTCATGAAGGGTTGCCCATAGCATTGCTGGAAGCTATGAGCTATAATTTGCCGGTGGTGGTAAGCAACATTCCGGCAAACCTTGAGGTCGGTCTGCCGGACGATGATTATTTCCCGGTGGGCGATGTCGATGCATTATCGCTTAAGTTGTCAGCCATCCTTAATGCTCCGCTTCGCCGCATATCTTATGATATGGAAAAATATGATTGGGACAATATAGCGTCGCAAGTGGCTGACATCTATCGCACTCTAAAATAATCAAATGTGCATCAAGTCGCGGTAGATATCGAGTGCCGCTTCTACAGCTTCTTTTGTTACCACACATCCGGTAGTGATGTTGCCTGGCGATGATAGTAATGAAAAATTATATTCGCCGTTTTCACTCTTTTTGTCATGAGCCATATAGTCGAGAAGTGCGGGATAGTCGTCGCAAGTGATGTGGTATGCGCCATAATGAGTCAAGATATATTCCGCAAGGCGATACACTTCGCTACTCGGATATTGGCGTTCGGTGTGGGAAAGCACCGTTTCCACCACCAGTCCCCAAGCTACGGCATAGCCATGAGGTATAGGAGTGCCTTTGTGAAGAGCCATACTCTCAAAAGCGTGTCCGGCAGTGTGTCCGAGATTGAGGGCTCGTCGCAGCCCCTTCTCCAAGGGGTCTTGAATCACTATCTCGCGTTTCACATTCACCGATTCTTCAAGAAGCGACAGCAAGTTGCTGCCGGCATTATCATTAAAATCAAATTGGAGTAACCGATTGTAGGCTTCGGTGCTTTTGAGAAGCCCGTGTTTGAGCATTTCAGCATAGCCCGACTTTATTTCCGATTCGGGTAGCGACGCAAGATAGCGAGTGGAGATAATCACCGCTTCCGCTTCCTTAAACACACCGATTTCGTTTTTCAAGCCGTTGAAATTCACTCCCGTTTTTCCGCCTACGGCAGCATCGACGGCACTCAGTAGGGTGGTGGGGACATTCACAAAGCGAATGCCGCGCTTAAAAGTTGCGGCAGCAAATCCTCCCAAGTCGGTCACCACGCCACCGCCGAAATTCACCATCACACTTTTGCGAGTGGCACCACCTTGTTGGAGCTTGCTCCACACCAATTGCACCGTTTCAAGATTTTTATTTACGTCACCGGGTTCAATCTCAATAATCGCTTTGGCATCTGCTACAAGGTCGGCTATCACGTCTTCGCCGATAGCTTTTTTCACATTTTTATCGGTCAGCACAAACACATAGTTTTTATCCATTTGGGATAATACTGTATTTAAAGCATTTTTGACCTCGTTGGTGAAGTATATTTCTTGATGTGTCATTGTTGTTAAAGTTTAAAAGATTTCCGCAATTCAATAATATTGGGCAATGCGTCGGCAAAATCGTCCATTGTGGGATATACAATATCCGCTCCGTGTTCTGTCAACACACTTTCCGCCATTGGACCTGTCGTTATTCCAATGGTGAAACAGCCGGAGCGGTGACCTGCCTCTACCCCTAAAGGAGCGTTTTCAATCACTATCGATTGTGATGGCTCAGACGATGCTTTGTGTAATCCCATGAGATAAGGTTCGGGATTTGGTTTGCCGTGAGTGACATCGTGGGCGGTTACTCTCAATGGTGCAAAGAATGTGCCGGGATAATCGCGATTAAGGCGGTCGAGGAGCGATGCTTGCCCGCTTCCGGTGACGAGCACGCGAGTGATTTCGTTTTTGCGGAGAGTGGCGAGCATCCGTGCAGTGCCCGGCATCTGCTCCACTTCACCTTGAGCTGTGAAATAGGCTGCTTTAAGAGCATATAGTCGTTTACACTCTTCGTCGCTGACATCATCTCTGCCATGTTCTCGTTTTTCCATTAGTCGGATGATAGCCGCACCGGTCATTCCCTCATATAAGAAAAACTCGTTGTCTTCATAGTGCCATCCTTGCTCATCGCCTAATCGCTTCCATGCTCGAGAGTGATTATACATAGAGTTGTAAAGCACCCCATCCATATCAATCAATGCGGTGGATATCGGTTGCGGAGCATATCCGGAGCGTTGCAAGTAACGACGATATGATATTTCTTCTTTAGTCATATATATTAATCTTCATTTTTGGTAGCTACAGGTTTGCTCACCGATGATTTGGCAGGATTGTTTTTGTTGCGTTTCCCTTTGCCTTTTCTTCCGGTGGTAATAGGGGTATTGCTGCCGGTCGATGTCGTGTCGGGACGCTCAATGATGCCACTTTCAATCAGTTGGAGACTGTCGGTGGCAGTCAAGCGGTCGTCGTCGCCTTCGGCATTAAATCCCGAGGGGCGTCGCGGGCGATTTCTGTCATCACCTTTTCGCTTCAAGCCGGCTTCAGCTCCGGCACGAAATATTTCGCCCATACGCGAATAAATGTTGTATCGTGTGGTGTCGGTAATAGCCGTGGTGCGCGCCACCTCATTTTCCCTTAGCTTTGCTTTGCCTAAACGGAATTTCATTTTGTCTTCCATAACGTTGCCCGACAGATTGATGCCAAACTTGAAAAATAGCGGTGAGTCGAGCACCGAGATGTGATATTTATAGTTGGTGTCGAAGTCGTTCCATCCCACGACGCCCAATTTATATCGGTCCATACTGATGATAAACGGATACACATCGATTTGAGCATCATAGGCGGTCACTTCTACCGACAAACTGTCAATCATATTTTTTTCTCGGTTTTTAAAACGAAGCATTTTTGCTATTTCGCGGAACGTTTCGTTGTCGAGCAGCACAAGATTTTTGCCACTGATGTTGAGAGCGGCAGTGGTTGTCGGCATAATCACATTCATCAGAGAGTCAACGCGAGTGGTGGCTGCCAGCCGTGCGTTAATCACCCCGTCGACACCCTTGAGCATAGGCATTATGCTGTCGATTTCAGGCATCAAATTGATAAAACGATTCACCTTGATGTTGTGCATATCGAGGAGCATACCGATGCCGATGTTGTTGCTACTTGCCGTGGCATACACCAAGTCAAGACGCATGTCGCCATCGTTGCTTTTTGCCGATAGGTCATGAAGATTAAGCACACCGTTTTTCATTCCTATGGATGAATGAAGGTTGTGGAGCACGAAGTCGCTATAATAGGTGGTGTCGTTTCTTAAATCAATATCCATCACAATATTTTTGGGGATAAGGATGGCATAATGAAGAGTGTCGCTGTCAGCGGAGGTGGAGCTTTCGATTGTTCGCTGTATGCTTTCTTCGTCATCGTCGCTCACCCCGGCAAGCGAAATTCGCCCTTCGCCCTCTGCGGAGAAATTGCTTCCGCGATACATTGCCGCCATCAGTTCGTTCAGGTCTAACGTCTTTGAGCGGGCTTTGAGAGTAAGTGTCAAAGGCTTGGCTTTTCTACCCAGCAATGTGCTGTTGATGTTGTCGAGTGCACCTGTGAGTTGCAAATCACTTTTCCCCACACGATACTCCAGATTATTGACGTCGAGACGTTGCGAATTAAAAGTGATGTCTACATTGCTCAGCCGATTGCGCAACGGGAAATAGGGTGTAAAAAATCGTCCGCGACGAGCTTTAATCGAGCCGTTAAACTCCCAATTGCGGATTAATCGTTGCCATTGATTGTCGATAGAGAGGTCGGCATAGTAGTTGGTGTCGGCAGCTTCTGCCGCTTTGCGCCGTGCTCTACGCTCTTGTCGGTAGATTGCACGCAGCGAATCCCTACTCAATTCGGGATAAATGAGGCTCATAGAGTCGAGGCGTGACTCCATTTTGCTGTTTTGACGCCGTTCTTTTTTGTTTATTGTCAAGTCGATGTCGCCCTCACGCAAGTTGAGCATTGTCAGAGGGTCGCTGTAGCGTATGCGATTGGCGGAGATGCCAAAAGTGAATATCGGCATTCGGTCTTTGCCGTTAAATCGTCTTACGGAGGCGTCGGCAACCATCTCGCGCACATTGATGCGAGTGGAATCGACGGCGCTGAACATAGAGAATTTGCCTACAGAAAATCGCCCGCCCAGTGGAGTGAGCGAGGTGGTGTCCATCAAATTTTTCACGTTACCTCTGGCGCCAACTCCGAAGCGAGCATTGGTGGCTGTGATTTCAGTGATGGGGTCGGTCACAGCAAGCGAGTCGAGCGAAATAGATGCCATAAGCATATTTCGCAAGATGCCGTCGGCGCCTGTGATTTTGCTGTCGGTGCCAAATTTCAAAATGCTGTGGTCGACAAACACTTGCATTGAGTCTTTGGGCACAAAGTAGCGGATATTATCGGCTGTGATGTTGCCATTTAGCTTGATTTTGTGAAATGTTTTTACAGAGAAGTCGCTGAGGGCGAATTTCATGTCAGTATTTATTCCTATTCGTCCGGAAAGGCTAAATGGCAGACGTTTGGGAATAAGCCCTAACGCTTTGGCAATGTTGAGGTTGCCTGCCACTTTTGCTTCTATGGCAGGGTCTTTGATTAGATTGTCTGCTTTGCCGGAGGCATCGATATGCAAGCCAAACCCGTCGAGGAGCAGGCGATTGACCGTAATCACGCTTTTGTCGGGAAATGTGCCTATAAATTTTACGCCCGCATCTACCAAGACATTATTTATCCTTGAGCCGCTGCGAGTGTTGGCAAGATAGCAATCGGGGATTTCCAATGTGGCACTAAACGAGGGATAATGCTTTACTGTCAGCTCATAAGGTGCATCGAGGTGAAGTGTCAATGTCGGCGACATATTTGTTGCAAAATTATTCAGTTCACCCTTCATTTCTTCGGGCACATATGAGAGAATGTGAGATACATCCAACGGACCTATTGACAAATCGAGCGACTTGACAATAGACAATTTGGAAAAAGAAGCAGATGAAGAAATGGTGGCGGGTATATCTGCCACGCTCACAAGAAAGTCTTTTGTCTCTATTTCATATGGGTTGTTGAAATCCCATCGGATGCCGCCTTTAATGGCATAGGGAATAGATTGTGAGAATTTCGGCTCCTTGAGGGTGCTGTTGATATGTCCGCAGATATTTATGTCATATTGTTTCAGCGATTCGAGATAGGCTATTGTTGCGGTGTCGGTGGTAAGTTCCACTTTGATGCCTTTTTCGAGGTTTTTATAAGAGAAACCTTTGTTGTCGGTGATATGAAATTTGCGAATAGTAAGCTCATTAATGATTACCGACGACGGCTCGCTCTTGTCGCTCGGCGGCACTATCATATAATTGTTGATAGAGTCGTTGACTTCCACAAGATTGATGCGAGGAGAGTCAATCCATACCTCTTTGATGTCAAACTTCATCATCGCCACTTTCGGCAGATTAAATGCCAGCTTGACCTTATTTGCTGAAAGAAGTCTGTCGGCATCGTCAGGTAATGAGTCGTTACACTCTCTGAGGGTGTGAGATATGATTTCTATGCCATCCACTTCCACCACCATTTCCGGGAAAGTCTTCCATATCGTCAGCTCAGCTTTCTGTAGTTTCACCTCGGCGAGCAGTTGTCGGCTTGCAATGTCTTCCACAATAGGAGTGAGCACATTAGGGGTAAGCACCCACACTGCAAGGCACATCAATAGTATTACCAAAGCCACCGACGACACCGATATCCACATTATCGTTTTGAGGGTGCGACGTAGCCATTTAGGCATCTTTTTGATATGTTTTTGTCCGTCTTTGTCGGATTGTTTGTTTTTGTCGGTCATAATTATTCAAATCATTTTTCCCATCTTGTGGCATTGCTCGATTTACCGCTCATAAAGATTGCAGCTCTCACAATAGCTCCGTCGGGCACCTCTAATGGTGATGTATAGAGTGTAGATTTCAAAGTCGGCTTAGTTCCGTCAAGGGTATAACGTATTTCAGCGTTGTTATATTGGCTGTTAATCACAATTTTTCCGTCAATTTCCTTAATGCCGGGCGCACCGAGATGGTAGTTGAAGCCGAGCGATGAGAGAAGCGGAAGCTCTACATCGGCAATCTGACGGTTGAATAAAGCTTTTGTTTGCCACGATTGCGGCTCTGCATTCCATGCTCGTTCGCATAATCCAAACACTTTGGGAAACAGGTAGTATTCCACCATTTGGAAATTGCGTATTGTCTCAGAGAAGAGCTGTCCTTGTATGCCGATAATATTTTTACGCGCTTGAGGAAGCAGAGGCAGCTTTGAAGTCTGTTTCATTATGTCGAGGGGCTCACCGGCAAGGGTTTCTGTTGATGATAAATAAATGTCGTAGGGGCGAGCGTCCCACGCTCTAAACTCGTCAACATAACCGCCCCACGACAGTCCCGGCTCATCTTCGTGAGCATCATAGCACATATCCATATAGAAGTTGCCCACATTGCACAACACTACGGGGTATCCGTTGTTTGCCACGGCATATGAAATGGTGTCGCCGCCCCAATCAGCCACAGTGTTCCAGCAGTTCACCGCCGCCACTCTTTGTCGAAGCAGCGAGTCTACGGCATTGCTATGACGAGTTGCCACCTCTTGCCAACCTCCGATTTTCACTCCTTTAGATGCTATCATATCCGCAATGCGAGTGATAAAATATTCTTCCACCTCATGGGTTGTTGTGAAACCTTTCTCCGCCATCAGGCGTGCCACTGCCGGCGATTTGCTCCAAGGGTCGCGAGGCACTTCGTCGCCCCCGATATGGATGTAGGGCAACGGCACGCCGGCTTGACGATACATTAATATCAGTTGGTCCACCACCTTTTCCATCAGTCGATAGGTGCCCTCCATTGCCGGGTTGAGCACATTGTGATGATAGCCTTGCGCCGAGGTGTAGTATGATTTATCATCCGGGTCCCACACTTGATAGCGTTGAGCGGCGTCGATGTCGGTTGAGATGAGACGAGCATATCGAGCTTTCATAGCCACGATAGCCGCTCCGGCATGCCCCGGCGATTCGATTTCGGGTATCACCTCCACGCCTTTGGCATAGGCATACTTCAAGAAATCGATGAAAGCGTTGGTAGTGAGATATCCGTTGCTTGTGGTGAGAAGGTCATTGGCATTGCCATTGCCTGCATAGTATTGGCATAGATAATCAACTTCCGTTTCGGTCATTCCTCTGCGTCCGCCCACTTGGGTTAGCTCCGGCAACCCCGGTATCTCTATTCGCCACCCCTCGTCGTCGGTGAGGTGAAATTGCAGTCGGTTAATTTTCATCAGCGCCAAGCGGTCGATGAGTAGCTTGATGCTGTCTATTTGAGTATAGTTGCGTGCCACATCGAGCATAATGCCGCGATGGTGGAAGTCGGGCCAGTCGCAAATCACAGCCGACGGCACATACGCCTTGCCGGTGGCTTGCGCGCGTTCCACAAGTCGTGCCAGTGTTTTCACCCCGTTCATCACCCCCTCGTTGGAGACGCCCTTTATGTCGATGCGATGTGGCAGAAGAGAAATTTCATAATATTCATAATTGCTTTCCGCCACATTTTTTAGCGCATCGTCAGCGCTAATGATGTTTAGGAAAACATCTACGACAGCATCACTTGTGCCACTGTGGAGGATTGTCGCAGCATATTCCGCTTCACGTTGCAACGCTGCGCCGCCATAAATGTTAAATGTTGCTGTTATGTCGACCATCTGATAGGACTCTTCCACACATTTCAGTGTCGGAACGATATCACACCATTTGCTCCCGGTGCTGTCAGAGGGATTAACCAAAGCATTGATTTTGTAGCGACGCTCGGCATCCGGGTAGGTAGCATTTTTGTAGAATGTGCCCCAATCAAAAGGCTTTTGCAGGATATCTACGGGATATGCCGTGGTGTCGCCTTTAAAAGCGAAATGTCCGCCGTCGGGAGCATAACTGATAGATTTGATTATTCCCTTGACCGTGTAGCAGATATCGATTTTTTCGCTGGCAGCAAGCGAAAAGCCCTTTTGCGGAATAATCTTGTAGTATCCCGGACGCACTTCGCATATCTT
Source organism: bacterium (assembly GCA_004561555.1). GTDB lineage: Bacteria > Bacteroidota > Bacteroidia > Bacteroidales > Muribaculaceae > Limisoma. Next base: position 973 of record SFVH01000039.1, on the reverse strand, counting down.
CACCTGTGAGTTTTCATCGGGCGTCATCATCCGAGGAAAGGTGTTGAAATAGAAAGTCCAATCTTGAGCGAGTCGTTTGTCGGTTTTATTCTCCATGGTGAAGTGGCAACGATAGGTGCGATTTGCCATATCGCTACTATCAAGTTGCCATGTTACACCGACAGGCGACTGCATTTGTGCCGCCATATACATAGTCGATATCAGACATAATAAAAACAAAATGACTTTATTCATCTCTACTCAAGTTTGTGTTTAGCTATACTGTCGGCAATCGAATGGCAAGCATCGTCGAGAAGGTCAAGCACAATCTCAAATCCCTCGGCACCGCCATAATAGGGGTCGGGGATGCAGTCGTAGGTGGTGAATTGGCGGAAATAGTCAGCAATACGTACCACCTTGTCAGCCTCTTCTTGGGTAAAAGCCAGGCGGCGTAGTCGGTCGTAGTTGCTATCGTCCATAGCCACGATGAGGTCAAAGAGCTCAAAATCGTCGGCCTTCACTTGCCGGCTTCGGTGAGTAAGGTCCAAGCCACGACGTCGTGCATGGATGCGCATTCGTTGGTCGGGCAAATCACCTTGATGATAAGATGAGATGCCGGCCGAGTCAACTACGATGTCACTCAAATTTCGCTCCTCGATGATGCGTTGCATCACCGCTTGAGCTGCCGGGGAGCGACAAATATTCCCCAAGCACACAAAAAGTATTCCGTATTTTTCTGATTTTCCCATAATTATTGCAAATGTAGTAATTTTGTCGCAACTTTTCAGCATATTTATTTGGAAATCACTACCGACGTTTTGCATTGTGAATTTTATGGTTTTTTTGCGACTGAAACCCTTGTAAAATCTGATATTTTCAGTAAATCTGTATAAGGAATATACCTCTTTGAAATCAAGAGAGTTAGAAGAATTACTTCGTTTTCAGGTAATGAGTTGGCAACCGTCCTAATTGCCGTGGTCTGCATCGCTTTGCT
>SFVH01000009.1 GCA_004561555.1 bacterium | reverse complement strand
TCTCCATAGACAGCGAGCAGCCAACGAGGAAGAAATTTTTAATATCGACAATCGCATTGCAGTGGTTAAAGAAATATTGGCGCAATTAGACGCTTCCGACAATAAGATGATTGCCGCTGCCACCTCGCTCCTTGCAAATCAAACTATTGAGAACGAAATTACCGAATATAACAGCTTGGTGCAACGGAAGGATTATCTCGAAACTTCGGCAGGTAAAAATTTGCCTGAGGTAAGTCGTATCGACGGCGAATTGACCAATCTGAGCAAAGCGCTCGAAGCATCCTTCAATAGCTATCTATCAACCCTCACTCTCACGCGTCGACAATATGTAGCCATTGTAGCCGATGCCACCGAGCAGATTAAGCGATTGGCTGAACATGAGATGTATCTCGCATCCCTCTATCGCAGTCAAGGAAGTGTGCAAGAGCAATACGTGTATCTCAAAAGTAAAAAGGAAAACGACCCCTTGGCTATCAACAACATCTCTGAAGCCATACGCGTGGTGTCGCCAGCTACTGCTGTAAATATCCCTTCGCCAATTTATCCGTGGATGGTGTTGCTCATAGGGTTGCTCCTGGGGGGCGGTGTGATACCTATTGCCGTGATTTTCATCAGTTTTATGATGGATAATCATATGCGCGACAAGCACGACCTTGTTGGCACTACCTTCCCTGTAGTAGGCGAAATACCGCAAATGCGTACTATGCCTTTCCACACTAAGTTGCGTATAAAATTTAACTATGGATATAAGAGTCTTCAGCCTCCTGACCTCGCTATCATAGACGGTAAGGTCACGGCGATGGGTGAGCCGTTTTTGAAATTGCGCACAAATATGGATTTTTTGTTGTCAACATTTCAAGGTACACCTGTGTGCTTGATGACATCTTTTAATCCCGGTAGCGGAAAGTCGTTTATTGCCGCCAATCTTGCAGCTTCTTATGTGCTGAAGGGCAAAAAAGTGCTCCTCATTGATTTGGACATACGTAGAGGCACCCTCAGCAAGCGTGTCTATTCACCGCGTCGCGGAGCAGTGACCTATCTTAAAGGCGAAGATGTAGACATCCGCTCATTGGTGTGCCACGATAAGAGGGTTAATCTCGACATAATACCTACCGGCACTATTCAGCCCAATCCTGCCGAGCTGTTGGAGTCGGACAATCTGGACCGCATGTTTGCCGAGCTTAAGAAAATGTATGACCTTATAATCGTTGATTGTGCGCCGATTAATCTTGTCAGCGACACCAGCATCATTGCTCGCATTGCCACTCACACCTTGTTTGTGATGCGTATAGGATTGCTTGACCGCCGTATGATAGACGTGTTGCAACACGTCTATGATAATCGCGAGTTTGCCAATCTCAATGTGATTATTAATGGTGTGGAAGACGATTTCGCTCTGACCTAATACAATTTGTAGCAAAATGTCAGCAAAGTATAAAATAATTAAGAATTGCTGACAGATTGTAGCCGTGCGCTGACAAAAATTATCCTCCTTCTCTCTTGGCATAACTATTGCGAATATCATTGTCGGAAAGTGAATCCGAAAGGTCACAATCCCAACCAACATAGTTCAATTTAAAATAGGAGATTTAGTTATGCTACCATCAATGATTAACAGGAATTGGTTTCCGACAGTGTTTGACGACTTCTTCGACAATAACGAATTGATGCCGCGTTTCAGCGCTACAGCTCCTGCCGTGAACGTAAAAGAGAATGCTAAAGAGTATGTTATGGAAGTAGCTGCCCCGGGCATTAAGAAAGAGTATTGTCGTGTGAATATCAACAACGACGGCAACCTTGAGGTTGCTATCGAAAACAAGTTGGAACATAAAGAGGAGGATAAGAAGTCGCGCTATCTCCGTCGCGAATTCTCCTACTCCAACTATCAGCAAGCATATTCGTTGCCGGAAAATGTCGACAAAGAGCATATTGAGGCAAAGGTCGACAACGGAGTGCTTTCAATCACCTTGCCTAAATACACCCACGAAGAGGAGAGTAAGGCTCAGAGGGTAATTGAAATTAAGTAGATCCTATAAGTTAGTGAGTTATTTATCAAAAAGCGGGTTGCATCAATATCACCGATGCAACCCGCTTTTCCCGTTTATTTACTCCAAATCTCGACTTGGTGTAAAGGTTTTAGATTGTTTCTTCCACATTCCATGTGAAAGCACGCAGTCCTAATTGCGGACTTTCTTCATCAAGCGCCTTGAGGTCGGAAAGTAAGCCTGCCACTTTATTGTCGGCAACCACTGCTATTACAGCAGAGTTGAGCGTAGGCCAAGCGTGTGAGCCTAAGTGAGGTTCTCCGGTGTTACTTCCCGCACCGATGAGCGACTCCCATCCGGTGAATCCCTTCACGTTATGGGTGGTTAACACTTTCTGCACATCGTCGATGTGCGCTTGATTGTATGCTATAAATATTGCTTTCATTATTTCTTCATCATTTTAAGTTCTTTTTTTCGTGCGCGGCGAATGCCGTTGCGAGCGAAGATGCTGTAAAGAGTAGGGATGATTATCAACGTAATCAGAGTGGAGAACGATAGACCCCACGCCACCGACATACCCATAGCACGCCACATTTCAGAGCCTTCGCCGGTGCCTACAGCCATAGGAATCATACCGATAACGGTAGTGAAGGTGGTCATAAGGATAGGACGCAGACGAGAGCGCCCGGAAGTAATCACCGACTTCACCAATCCCAAACCTCTTTCGCGGCAAAGCATAATGTAGTCGATGAGCACAATACCGTTGTTTACTACGATACCAATCAACATCAATAAGCCCAACATCGCCATCACACTCAGCGGAGTGCCCGTGAAAAACAATCCCAAGAGCACACCCGTGATTGCAAACGGGATGGAGAACATAATCACAAACGGATAGGTCAGCGACTCAAACTGCGACGCCATAATGATGAATACGAGCACGACGATAAGTGCCATAAGCATTATCATGTCGGCAAATGTGTCTTGTTGGTCTTCAAATGTGCCGCCATATTGCCAGGTAAAGCCTGCGGGAAGGTCGGTTTCAGCCATCACGCGGTTAACTTCGGCGGTAACATCAGAGAGAGCATATCCCTTAGCCACGATACATTTCACGGTGATTACACGTTCGCGGTCTTTGCGCTCGATGGTGGGCGGCGATTGCGACTCCACCACTTGCCCTAAGTCGCGAATTTTGATGCCTTGACCGGCATTGTTGTAGATGGTGATATTTTCGATATCTTCAATAGATTCGCGATATTTTCTGTCGAGGCGCACACGGATGTCATATTCGTCGCCGTCTTCGCGGTAGTAGGTCTGCACACTACCGGTGATGCGGTTGCGCAGACTCATTGCTGCTGTCTGCATGTTCAAGCCGTTGAGGGCGAGTTTACGGCGGTCGAAGTCCACACGATATTCCGGATTATACTCGTCGCGGCTGATATCCACCTGCGAGCAGCTCTTCACCTTGCGCATCTTCATAGCCACTTCATTGGCAATGCGGTCAGATTCGTTGAAGTCGTAGCCATAGATTTCTATCTCGGCAGCCGCTTCACCGCCGATGCCGGAGTTACCGCCGCCGGCAGCTACGTTGAAGGTGCGTATCTCCGGATATTCGGCAAGGTCGTAGCGTATAGCATCGCAAATCTCGCCTAATGAGCGGTCGCGAGCCGTAGAGGTTACGGTCTTGATGTTGTATTTCAAGATGTTGTTGCCATTGTCTTGCATATTGCCGAAGATGTTGTCTTCGCCGGCTTGACCTTCGGAGAAGTTGATTGTCTCGATTTCAGGCTGGTTGGCTTTCAGCTGATTATAGATGCGGAAGCCCAGCTCGCGGGTCACTTCCTGACGTGTGCCGGCAGGAAGTTTGATGGTGATGCCGATGCGAGAGTTGTCTTGGGTGGGGAAAAACTCTGTCTTAATGTTCGGTCCGATGATAAATAGTGTGCCGAGGAAGAGCCCTATCATTGCGATAATAGTGGTCTTGCGATAGCGCAGACACACGCGTAGCAATGAAGCATACCAATTGGTGACTTTCTTCAACACGCGGTCAAACGGATTTGACACCATCTTTTGGAAGATGTTGTATTTCTTATTGAGTCGCAACATCAACGAGCAAAGCGTCGGGGTCAAGGTGATAGCGCCGATGGTCGATACAGAGAGGATAATCGTCACCATCCATCCCAATTGTTTAAACATAATGCCGGCAATACCTGTCATCATTGTCAGCGGTAGGAATACGGCTATGGTGGTGAGGGTGGATGCCATTACGGAGATTGCAACCTCGTTGGTGGCAAACATTGCCGCTTGTCGTGGTCGGCTACCTCGCTCAATGTGGGTGGTGATGTTTTCAAGCACCACAATGGCATTGTCCACAACCATACCGATGGCTATCGACAGCGCACTCATTGAGATGATGTTGAGAGTGTTGCCTGTGGCAAGAAGGTAGATGAGGGCAGAAAGAAGAGAAATAGGGATGGTGAGCACGATTACAAACGTAGCACGCCAACGTCCCAAGAATAAAAGCACCACAAGGCTCACGATGAGCATTGTCATAAGGATGGTGTCTTGAAGAGAATCGATGGTGCGCACAATGAAGTCGCTGGTGTCGATGATAACACCGATATGCACGTCGGATGGCAGTGTAGGCTGTATTTCGCCCAGGCGTTTCATCACAGCGCGTGAGATAGTCACCGAGTTGGCACCCGATTGTTTTTGCACGATAATCATGCCGCCCTTCTCACCATCGTTGTATGCTTCTTGCGCACGTTCTTCGGGCGCATCTTCCACACGTGCCACATCACGCAGATAGACAGGCACCCCGTCGTGGGTGCCTACCACGATGTCAAGTATCTCGTCGCGTCCGGAAAACTCCTTTTGTACGCGCATCGAATAGACGTTGGAGCCAAAGTCGACCGTTCCTGCCGGCACGTTGAGGTTTTCGGCGGCAAGAATCTGGCTAATTTTCTCCACGGTGATGCCATAGGCATCGAGTTTGTAGGGGTCGCACAGCACCTGCATCTCGCGCTCCGGAATGCCGGAGATTGATACCGAGCCTACGCCCGACACGCGAGCCAATGGTGTAGCCACTTGGTCATCGAGTATCTTGTAGAGTCCCGACATACTTTCCTTGCTGGTTACGGAAAGGATAAGGATAGGAATATCGTCGGTACCAAACTTAAACAAGATAGGTGTTTGAGCGCCATCGGGAAGGGTGGTCACGCGGTCGAGTTTGTCGCGCACGTCGTTGGTGGCAACGTCGATGTCGATGCCATACTCAAATTGCAAGGTGATAATCGACACACCTTCCTTGGAGTTTGAGGTGATGTGCTTAAGGTCGCTCACCGAGTTGAGGGTGTTTTCCAGCGGGCGAGTGATGTTGGTTTCGATGTCTTCGGCGCTGGCACCGCTGTAGGTGGTCATCACCATGATAGAGTTGGTCTCGATGTCAGGGTAAAGGTCTATTGATAACCTTGACAGTGAGAACATGCCGAAGATGGCAATGCCCAGGAATATTAATATCGTTGTTATGGGCCGTTTGACGGCTGTCTGATAAATACTCATTGTTGAGAGGTATTATTTTTTAGAAACAATGCTGACTATAGAACCGTTTTTGAGCTTGGTGTGTCCTGCCACAACCACAGTTTCGCCGGGGTTGATGCCGGAGATTATCTCATACTCTTTGTCGAGGCGTTGTCCGAGCTCTACTTTGCGATATTCGGCTTTCCCGTCTTTCACCACATAAACGTAGCGGTCGCCTGAGCCTATGAGCTTCTGTACGGCACGGTCGGGCACCACTACGTGCTTCGCCGTGCCATAGTTCATTGTCACGCGTGCGTACATGCCCGGACGCACTTTCTCGTCGGAATTGGCTATTGTGAGCTCCACGATAAACGTGCGAGTAGAGGGGTCGATGGTAGGATATATGATGTTTACTTTCCCGGTAAATATCTCATCGCCGTAGGCATCGAGTGTAAATTCTACATTTTGTCCTTTTTTTATAAGGGTGAAAAATGCTTCTGACACGTTGACTTTCATCTTTACCGGACGAATTTTTTCTACCACGAAAATTGGTCCTTCACCTGAAGAATACATATCGCCGCTGTCGTAGTTGCGTTGCGACACGATGCCGGAGGTGGGGCTTACCAGGATGGTGTTTTCCATAAGGTTTTGGTAGTTGCGGCGTGAGATGTCGAGGGCGGTCTTTTTAGCGTCCCATTCCGACTTGGAGCACCCACCGATTTTGTAAAGCTCATCGACGCGGTTAAATTCCAATTGGTTGTTTTCCATTTGCAAGCGCACTTGGTCGAGGTTTGACGGGTCCATGTCGGCTAATTTTTGTCCGGCGGCCACATGATGTCCCACTTCCACATAGATTTTCTTGATGCGCATTGACGATTGTGGTGCGATTTTGTTGGTCACTTCCGCCTCGATAGAGCCGGTAAAGGTGTTTACTTGGGGTACTTCGCGATAATCGGATTTCTCCACTTCTACTTTCACTGCATCGTCGGCTTTTTTCTCTGCCGTTACGGTTTTAGAGTTGGAGCAGCTTGCGAGGGTGATGGCTGCGAGGAGCGAAATGCTTTTTATTGCTGTTGACAGGTTCATATTGTAAAATAGGGTTTATTAATTAGCGGTGAGTTATTTGTTTTCAGAGGTTGGAGTGTAGTCGATGCCCATAGTTTCGTCGAGCTGTGCTTTTGCCACGAGGAAGTTGTAGATGGCTTGACTGCGACTTAGTTGTGCTTGTGTGAGTGCCAGCTGAGAGTCGTTGACTTCCAGGAGTGTTCCCGCACCGGTATCATATCGCTTGGTGGCGATATCGTAGCCTTTTCGTGCGAGGCTGACACCCTCGTTTGCCGAGTCATATTGCTTGATGCCGGTGAGCATCTTGTCGGAATATTGGCGCACCCCGAGCATTAATGAGCGTTCGGTGTCGATGCGTGTGAGCTGCAGCTGGCTGATTTGCACCTTTGTCTGTTGCAACGAGTAGTGGCGGCGCCCAAACGAGAGGAGCGGGATGTTGAGCTGTACAGCCAACACCGAATATGGATTCCACATATAGTTTTTAAATTTGAAGTCGTTTGCCATAGCATTCCATTGGTAGGAAAGCGAGAGGTTGAGGGTGGGATAGTAGGCTGCTTTGGCTATGTCGCGAGCTTTGAGCAACTCTCTGCCTTGAATGTCTAATTGTCGCATTGCGCTTGAGCCGGCCACCATCGTGGTGTCAACTTTCATATATTCCGCATAAAGAGTGTCGGTATAGTTTTCCAGAGAGTCGGCTAAGGTGATGTCGGTGTCGAGATCGATGCCTATGAGTGCTTTCAGTCGCCATTTGGCAAGGGTGATGGAGTTTTCGGCATCAAGCAAGTTGGGCTCTACGTTTTTCACAGCCACTTCGGCGCGTATAAGGTCGTATTCCGACGACAAGCCGTGTTCGTATTTTTGCTTGATGTCGGTATATTTCTGTTGTGCATTGTCGTAGTTTTCTTTTATTGCTTGGTGGCTTGCTTCGGCAAGGAGCACTCCGTAGAACGATTGGCGCACTTGCGACACCATCGACAGCCGAGAGGAGCGAGCTTTCTCCACAGCCATCTCCACTTCGTCGGCCGACAGCTTGAGTTGCTTCCACAACTGGGCGTTAATCAAGGGCATTGCGCCGGAAAAGCCGAGACTCCAGGTGTTTGTACGCCCCATTTTGAAACCTTTGTTAGCTGCCTCCGATGATGCCTCCGCCTCGTTGTCGGAGCCCTCGCCATCGGTTGAGGAGTTGCTGCCAAGACTGCCTAAGCCACCCATATCGCCACCCATATACACCACTTGTTGTTTGATGGCGCGGTTGAATGCCGCAGAGAAGTCCACCGAGGGCAGTAGGTTGGCTAAGGTGCCTTTTTTGGCATATTCTTGTTTGGTGATTTCTTGGTCAGCCACTTTTATCGTCGGATTTTCCGATAGGGCTATGTTGATGGCATCGTCGAGCGTCAAGCGCAGTGTGCCGTCTTGTTGTGCCATTGCCACCATTGTAGAGGCGGTGGCAAGTAGCATTGAGAAGATTAGTTTCTTCATAGTTATAATGTCGTAAGCTAAGATTGTGTAATTGTATAAAAAAAGACCGACATCTGTTTCATCGATGTCGGTCTTTCTGTGGGTGTTGACGGATTCGAACCGCCGACCCTCTGCTTGTAAGGCAGATGCTCTGAACCAGCTGAGCTAAACACCCTTTTGTTTCCTAAAGCGATGCAAAGGTACGACAATTTTTTGAATCTGCAAATTTTTCGGCAAAAAAATTATTTTTTCTTCTTGGCTTATATCTCCACTCAAAAAATCGCCCCTGTTTGCTAAATGCCGACAAAACTATGCAAAGGTAGATATATTGGTTTTTTATTACAAATGATATATATCATATTTTAGGAGCGTGATTGTTCTAAAACTCCGAAAAAGTATCATTATCACTATATTTCAACTTTTTTTACTACCTTTGCAAAAAGTTTGTAAAAAGTTTGTGAATTATTTGATTTCAGCGATTTGCGACAAATCGACTGAGGAATGAAATTATAATATAAGGTAAAAAAGATTATGGATTTCTTGAAGAAAGTGAGTTTCACCCCGAAACTCGTCACTACTTTTAAGGACTACAACATGTCGCGCTTTAAGGACGACCTTATTGCGGGTGTGGTAGTGGGTATTGTAGCGCTTCCTCTTGCCGTGGCTTTCGGTATTGCTTCGGGTGTCACCCCAACGGTGGGTTTGATTACTGCCGTTATCGGTGGCTTTCTTGTGTCGGCGTTGGGAGGTTGTTCGGTGCAAATCGGCGGTCCTACGGGTGCATTTATCGTAATTATTTATGGCATTATTCAGCAATATGGGCTCACGGGGTTGGCGATAGCCACCTTGCTTGCCGGATTGATATTGGTGGCATTAGGCTTGTTTCGGCTGGGCACGGTGATTAAGTTTATTCCATATCCCATAGTTATTGGGTTTACTTCCGGTATTGCCCTCACAATTTTTTCTACACAGATTACCGACTTTTTCGGCTTAAACACCGGAGCGCTTCCTTCGGAATTTATCTCTAAGTGGGCAGTTTATTTCACTCATTTCGACACCGTGCATTGGGCTACCCTTGCGGTGGGTTTGGTGTCGTTGCTGATAATAATAATTGCGCCTTATATCTCCAAGCGCATCCCGGGGGCGTTAGCGGCTATCGTCATCGTTACGGCTGTGGTGTGGGTGCTTCGCGAGTATTGCGGCTTGCAAGGGGTGGAGACTATCGGCGACCGTTTTTCCGGCTTGTCGGGGAGCATCCCTATGCCACATGAGATTGACATCAATATCGCCACAATCAATGCGTTGTTGCCTTCGGCATTCACCATTGCAATGCTTGGCGCTATAGAGTCGTTGCTGTCGGCAACGGTGGCTGATGGTGCCACAGGTCAAACCACCGACTGCAACACCGAGCTCATCGGGCAGGGTGTGGCTAACATCGTGGTGCCTTTCTTCGGCGGTATTCCGGTGACCGGTGCCATTGCTCGCACGATGACCAATATCACCAACGGCGGACGCACTCCGGTGGCAGGCATTATCCATGCGGTGGTGCTCTTGCTGATATTCTTGTTTTTGATGCCGCTCATCAATCTGGTGCCGATGGCTTGTCTTGCCGGTGTGCTGATTATGGTGGCTTACAATATGAGTGGTTGGCGCACGGTGAGAGCCATCCTCAAAACGCCTAAGAGCGATGTGACTGTGATGATTGTCACTTTCTTGCTCACCGTTGTGTTTGACCTCACAATAGCCATCGAGCTGGGATTGCTGCTTGCTATCTTGTTGTTCTTGCGTCGTGTGATGGAAAACACCGAAATACATCATTTCGGCGAGCAAATTGACATTGCCGAGGGGCAAGAGGTGAACACTCACGAAATCCTTAATCTCGAAAAGGGTGTTGAGGTGTATGAAATCGACGGTCCGTTTTTCTTCGGTGTGGCTACCAAATTTGACGAGATGATGCGCTCTATGGGCGACAAGCCTTTGGTGAGAATTTTGCGTATGAGAAAAGTGCCGTTTGTCGATTCCACGGCTATCCACAATTTGGAAATCCTTATTAAGGCATCGCAAAAAGATGGCATCCATGTGGTGCTTTCGGGGGTGCGCGAAAATGTGCACCAAGTGCTTGAAAAGGCGAAGATTGAAGAGCTTGTAGGTGCCGACCACGTGTGCGACCATATCACCAAGGCGGTTGCCGTTGCCAACAAGCTTGCCCTCGCCCTCGCCGAGCAGCGCAAAGTGGTGGCTGAATAATCTATACAGGTAATATTTCATTATTTGTGTCGGACAGGCTCTCCGGGCTTGTCCGATTTTTTTTGTTTTGCTTTTATGTTTGTATGAAAAAGATTATATTTGCGATATTATTAGGTCTAAAAAATAATCACTATGGAACAGATTTTTACCGGATGGTCGCTATGGCTGCTCTTGGCGGCGTTGTTTGTTGTTGTGGAGCTGCTTACGGGCACTTTCGCTTGTTTTTGCTTGGTGGGCGGCTGTGTCGCTGCTTTTGTAGCCGCCGCTCTCGGCTTTGATTTGTCGGTGCAGTTGGCATGTGCTGCAGTAGGCACCGTGGTGTGCTTCATCGCTTTCCGTCCGTTGATGCGCCGCCATCGCGAGGCTATGGGCAACAACGACAATCCCAGCAATATGGATGCGCTCCTGGGCAGAACGGCGTTTATCACCGAGCCCATCCCCGAAAACGGTTTGGGACGCCTGAAAATCGATGGCGACAACTGGCAGGCTCGCTCTTCCGACGGCTCGCCCCTATCGCAAGGCACAAGGGTGTGTGTCACCGGCTACGACAGCATCGTGCTCATTGTGGAGCAGTCAAATGTGGAATAAACCTTTTTTATATTAACTTAATATTCTTATTATCATGGACATTATGACTATTATTATGTTGGCGGTGATAGTGCTCATCGCTGTCATTCTTGTTTTTGCCGGCGTGAAGGTGGTGCCTCAGTCGGAAACAAGGGTGGTGGAGCGACTCGGTCGTTTTCACAGCGTGCTTTCGCCGGGATTAAATCTTATCTGGCCTTTTATCGACAAGCCTAAGATGATTTTCACTCGACGCGTGGAGACGGGCATCGGAGGGCGTACGTTTGTGCGTATGGCAGCCACCAGTGTCATCGATTTGAGAGAGCAGGTCTACGACTTCCCTTCGCAGCAAGTGATTACCAAAGATAACGTTACTACCGAAATCAATGCTCTCCTTTATTTCCAAATTGTCGATCCTAAAAAGTCGGTGTACGAAATAGATAATCTCCCCAACGCTATCGAGAAGCTCACTCAAACCTCGCTGCGTAACGTAATCGGCGAGCTTGAGCTTGACGAGACACTCACTTCGCGCGACACCATCAACTCTCGCTTGCAGTCGATTCTCGACGAAGCCACCAACAAATGGGGTGTGAAGGTGAATCGTGTGGAGCTGCAAGACATCACTCCTCCGGAGAGTGTGCGCGAAGCTATGGAGAAGCAGATGCAAGCCGAGCGTAATCGTCGCGCCGAAATCCTTAATGCCGAGGGCGAAAAGAAGAGCCTCATCTTGCGCTCTGAGGGCGAACGCCAATCGCAAATCAATCAGGCGGAGGCAGTGAAGGAGTCGGAGATTTTGCGTGCCGAGGGTGTGTCGAGGGCGAAGGTGCTTCAAGCGGAGGCAGAGGCGGAAGCTATACGCCGTGTGGCTGAGGCTATCAAGGAAACAAAAACCGACCCCGCTACCTATATGTTGGCTATGAAATATATCGAAACGCTCAATCAGATGGTTTCCGGCAGAGACAACAAGACTGTCTATATCCCGTATGAGGCCTCAGGCGTACTTTCTTCTATCGGTTCTATCAAAGAAATGTTTAAGAAATAAGCTATCACGAGAAGTGAGAATCGTTTTGGGTCGGGGGCGTAATCGGATTGCTCCCGACTCTTTATTATTCAAGAGATTATTGCAGAGATATAAGAGGATAAGCGACGGTGTAGAATGTGTATTTACGCTTCATCCACCTATAGTTGTGGCGTTACACCAATAGATAAAGGAAAACCGGCCCACCATCACGGCGGTCCGGTTTTGTTTAAACACTTATCATTATGAAACGTTATGGTAAAAATTTGTATTCCAGTGATAGTGTTTCTGTCAGAGTTTAAAAAAATGTTTTATCTATTACCTCACTGCAACCTTTTGTGCGTTGCCGTCAACCACTACGATATAGTAACCCTTAGCTACAGGAATAACATCATCGCAAGTCTCGGTAACGACGGCTTGTCCCGACATCGTATATACTGATAGGCTGTTAAACTCGCCTTGAATGTGTATCTCGCCTCTCGCACCATAAGCTTTCGCTACTGCCGGCTGCAACACATCCTCAACGCCGGAGGTGGTGTATTGTGAAGATGCTGATACGGTAACTGCCTCTGTGTTAGGCAATACCCAACATTTAATCACTTCATTTGAATTTGATGCCACATAGAGGTTGTTTGCCACATCAAATGCCAAAGCTGTTGTATAGCTACCACAAGTGGTGGTGAAGGACCATTTCTCGGTGAATGTAGGCACGCCTTCTGCATCTACGTCAACGCTATAAACGCCTACAGTATATCTTCCGTTAGCCATTGCAAATAGAGTGCCGTCGACGTTCCATGCCATTGCTCCACCCCAAGATTGGGTGATGATATCAGCCCAGTTTGCTGTACCGCTTGACAATAGATAGTTTTCGTATGAAGGTGTTGTATCTGACGCAGTAAAACCAGCCTTATATTGTCCCACCATCACTGCCGTGCCATCCGGGTTAAAGCAGATATTGGTATGTTGTGGACAAACAACTTTTGTAGCAATAGCCTTTGAAGGTGCGCCTTCAGCCCATGACCATGCTCCGCCAAGGTTATAGATGTTTAGTTTGTTATTAGCAGCAGTCGCACTAAATCCCGACTTGGCATTCTCTAACAGCGCAATTTTTAGATTTTCGCCCGAGCCTTGCACGCTCATTGCTATGATGTTGTGAGTTTTGTCTGTTTCTCCAAAAATCATATTCACATTCCCCGTGAGGTCGTTAGGGTCAATTTCCCAAAGACCGGTATAGTTAGGATTTTGGCGACCTACAAACAAGCGACCATCTTCGCTCATAGCCAAGCGTTTAACGTCGAGAATATATTCTGACACATCGCTATATGTTGCATCGGTTGCGCTTGTTGTCATTCCACACTTAAAGCCATATCCGCCATTCTCGTTTTTTATCGGGTCGAATAACGGGTCAAACGCATATACACCCGTGCCGATGCCTCCGTTGGCTGAGCTTGACATATATTTTGTTTTACTTATTGCATTTGTAGATGCTTCTGTTGCAAAAATACGACCGAAGCTTTTGCTATCTTCGCAGTTGTTTATTGCCAAACCATAAGGACTGAAGAATTCGTATGATTTGCTATAGACGGTTGGCTGGCTCACAGGGGTGCTTATCACACTTACCTTAAATACCAAGTTGTCAGACTCGCCACCGCGCAATTCTTCCGATGGGATAGATACCTTGTTGAGATTGTCTACCACGCCATCCACAAGGCGTGCATTAGTGGTGCCTACATACTCTTTGATTTTTGTCGTGCCGTTCAACCATACTTCTACAGTTGCAGATTCAGCGGGAGCTGACAAGCGATATGATACGTCGTAGATATATTTATTATCTTCTCCATCCACTGCGGTTTCTTCCACTGTGATGTCGTAGGCAAAGGCATTTTTCTTCGGAAGGTCCTCAATATCCCATCCAAAAGTGTATTGAGCCACCATAGCCACTCCGCTTGTTCCTGTGCTATGATATTGATAGATGCGAACCTTATAATCGCTAATTTTCTCAATTGTTAACGATGTACCATAACTACCCTTGTTTTCCGCAGTTGTGATTTCTTCAGCGTGTGTAGCCACTACTGTATTTGTAGAGCGGTCAACGATTTGAAAACCATCATAGTATGATGAAGTGGCGTTTATTTTTGCCGGCTCTATAGTGTAAAGAGTGCCGTTGAGAGTAAATATATCGCCACCGGAGTTACTACATATACCATCTTTCCGTGTGTAAGCGGTCCAAGTTGTTCCATTGTAATACTTGAAATCAACATCAGTTCTTTTTCTTATTGCTATTTCATCACTTTCCGGGTCATCGGTTAAAGGTACAGCAATTGTTGTCCCATCGAAAGTGATTGAGGTTGGTATAGCTTTTGTTTTGTCAACCACTTGTGCACCATTTGCAAAGAAGATTTTTGAAACACTTGTTTTCCCATTTCCACAGAAAAACACTGCAGCACCTGTCTCGCTGAAAAAGTCGCCAACAGCACGTCCGGTGATGTCCATACGACTTGAAGTCATACCATCGGGAAGAGTGATGTTTATAGAAGAAGATAATGTTTTAGTAGTAGCATTATATAATTTGACAGAACTCATAGATGCATCACCAAGTGCCTTGTCCAAAATCAGCAGGTTTCCCTTTGAGTCGCGAGTGATACCTTTACCACCTCCCAAGCCTGTTGTTACAGTCGATGAAATACCATTAGAAAAAGCTTGTAGCTCACCGGTTGTGTAATTAACATATACTGTCCCATTATAGCCTACGCCATAACTTGCAGTGCTTTGCACAGGAAGTCCGCTGGTATTCTTCCAATCTTGCGTGAGTGTTGGGTCTCCGCTTTGGGCGAAAACCATAGTTGGCATTATGATAGCCAATTATTTGCTGAAATTCTATATTTTACGACGGTAAAAACTGAAATAATTATAATTTTGTGTGATTTGTAAATATATGCTTATATTTTACAGTATTCTGCAATTACAATAATTCGCAAAAGATGAATGAATAATTATACTTTGATTTGAATAGTTTCCTATCCACAACAATGACCGATTTTGGATAAAAAAAGCGAACACCGAGATGCTCGCTTTTTCAATAATCCTAATAACAAATAATAAGCTATTTCAATTTTTCTTGAATAGCTTTGCTTTCCTCTTCGTAGCCCGGCTTGTTGAGCAGCGCAAACATATTTTTCTTGTAGGCTTCTACACCAGGCTGGTTAAACGGATTTACATCGAGGATATATCCGCTGATGCCACAAGCCTTCTCGAAGAAATAAATGATTTCGCCGAGGCATCGTTCGGAGAGTTCGGGGAGGGTGATGTGGATGTTAGGCACACCGCCGTCCACGTGAGCGAGCACGGTGCCGAGTTCTGCCATTTTGTTCACCTCGTCGATACGCTTTCCGGCGATATAGTTAAGGCCGTCGAGATTAGCTTCATCGGTAGGGATAACCACTTCAGTCTGTTGCTTAGCCACCGAGATAACGGTTTCGAAGATAGAGCGTTCGCCCTCTTGAATCCATTGTCCCATAGAGTGGAGGTCGGTAGAATTGTCTACCGCAGCGGGGAATATGCCGAGGTTATCCTTGCCTTCGCTTTCGCCGTAGAGTTGCTTCCACCATTCGGCGAGGAAGTGAAGCTTGGGATTATAGTTTACGAGGATTTCAATCTTTTTTCCTTGTTTGTAAAGAGCGTTACGCGTTTTGGCGTAGAGATAAGAGAGGTTGCAGTCGCAAGCCTTAGCGGTGGCTTCCTCCATAGCTTTAGCACCGGCGAGGAGAGCGCGGATGTCGAGGCCTGCCACTGCGATGGGGAGCAATCCCACGGGGGTGAGCACAGAAAATCTGCCGCCCACATTGTCGGGGATGACGTAGGTGGCATAGCCCTCTTCGGTGGCGAGCTTGCGGAGAGCGCCACGAGCGGCATCGGTTACTGCCACGATATGCTTGGCGGCATAATCCTTACCTTCCTGCTTTTCGAGCATCTCTTTGAGGATGCGGAAAGCGATAGCCGGCTCGGTGGTAGTGCCCGACTTAGAGATTACGATGATGCCAAACTTTTTGCCTTTCAGCAGAGCCACGAGTTCGTTGGTGTAGTCTTCGCCGATGTTTTGACCGGCAAACACCACGCGAGCGCCGGTGGCGGGCTTAAGGTCGGCAAACGAGTCGGTGAGGGCTGAAATCACGGCTTTAGCACCGAGGTAGCTACCGCCGATGCCTATAGCCACTACATATTCACAATCTTCGCGAAGAGTGCGAGCAGTGTTTTCGATATCAGCAATAAGAGCTTCGTCGACCGACGAGGGGAGGTGGAGCCAGCCGAGGAAGTCGTTGCCGGCACCGGTGCCTTTTTCGAGTTTTTCAAGACCTGCGGCAGCTGCGCTGTCGAGAGCATCGATTTGCTCTTTTGTGGCGAAAGGTGCCACGTTCTTGATGTTAAGTTGCATACTGTTCATAGTGCGTTATTATTAACCATAGATTAAATGATGTCATTTCAGTTTGTCGGCGAGGATGTCGATTGCTTTCTGCGCCGACATTTTCTCATATAAGATGCTGTAAACGCAATCAAGGATAGGCATATCCACACCGAGCTTCTTGTTGATTTCGTAGATGCACTTGGTGCCGTAGTAGCCTTCAGCCACCATTTCCATCTCCATCATAGCCGCCTTTACGGAGTAGCCGCGACCAATGTAAGCGCCGAAGTTGTGGTTGCGCGAAAATTTGGAGTAGGCGGTCACCAGCAGGTCGCCGAGATACACCGAGTCGCAGATGTTACGCTCTCTGGGCGATGCCACGGCGAGGAAGCGGTCCATCTCGCGGATAGCGTTCGACACCAGGTTGGCGAGGAAGTTGTCGCCGTTTTTCAGTCCGTAGATGATGCCTCCGCAGATGCCATAAACATTTTTCAGCACCGCTCCATATTCGATGCCATCGACATCAGAGGAGATGATGGTGCGCAGGGCAGGTCCCTGCAGACAGGGCGCAAACGCTTCGGCGAGGTGGATATCGAGGCTGCCCACGGTCACGGTCCGCCAATCACCACTTGCTTCATAGGGTCGATGCCGTAGTATTCGCTCATATACTTTGTCACTACGGCATTTTCATCGGGCACGATGCCCTTGATGGCGGTCACCATATACTTGCCGCTAAGGTCGGTGGTCACCTTTTTGAGGTGCTCCTTGATGTAGGGCGAAGGAATGGCGAGAAGCAACGTGTCGGCGGCGTCGATAACGGCGTTGATGTCGGAAGAGAAATTGATGCGGTAGGTGTCAAACAACACGTCCGACAGATACACCGGATTGTGGTGAGTACGCTCGAAGTCGGCGATGCGGTCGTCGCGGCGCATATACCAAAGGATGCTGTCGCAGTTTTGCAACAACAACTTGGCGAGAGCCGTAGCCCAGCTACCGCCGCCCATCACGGCTATATTCCCTGGAAAAGCCATTACCGGATTATTGTTTTGCAGCATTTGCCCACGCTGCCACTTCGTCGATGGTAGGGTTGGTGTAGCCGAGTTTGAATTTCTTGTTAAGCCCGCAGATTTCTTGGTGCACCTTCGCCGGGTTTACGCCCTCGAGCGACGCCACGGTGAGGTAGCCGGCTTTTTGGAGTGGAGCCACCCATTCCGTGGGCACCCCGATGGCGGTGTAGGCGGCTTCGCTATCGCGTTTTGCCACCTTCTCCGGGCGCATTTGCGGGAAAAACAACACCTCTTGGATGGTGGTTTGTCCGGTCATAAGCATCACCAGGCGGTCGATGCCGATGCCGATGCCGCTTGTGGGAGGCATGCCATATTGGAGAGCACGCAAGAAGTCTTTGTCGATAATCATTGCTTCGTCGTCGCCCTTGTCGGCAAGGCGCATTTGCTCCACGAAGCGTTCTTCCTGGTCGATGGGGTCGTTAAGCTCGGAGTAGGCGTTGGCAAGCTCTTTGCCGTTTACCATCAGCTCGAAACGCTCGGTAAGTCCCGGCTTTGAACGATGTTTCTTTGTGAGGGGTGACATCTCCACCGGATAATCGGTGATAAAGGTGGGTTGGATGAATGAGCCTTCGCAAAACTCACCGAAAATCTCGTCCCGTTAAGGTCGTAGCCGGTCTTCTCTTTGATAGCGTCGAGGATAGGGAGTCGGCGATAAGGCGCTTTGAAGCTGATGGTTTTGCCGTCGATTACCGTTTCCGGCTTTCCGTTGACAGCAATGCAGATAGTCTCCAAAAGCTGTTCGGTGAACGACATCATCCAGTTGTAGTCCTTATATTGCACATAAAGCTCCATGCAGGTAAATTCCGGGTTGTGGTTGCGGTCCATCCCTTCGTTGCGGAAGTTCTTGCCGATTTCATACACACCCTCAAAGCCGCCAACGATGAGGCGCTTCAGATAAAGCTCGGTGGCGATGCGCATATACATATCCACATCGAGGGCGTTGAAGTGGGTGATAAACGGGCGTGCACTGGCACCGCCGGCGATGCTTTGGAGAGTAGGTGTTTCCACCTCGGTGTAGCCGGCTTCGTCGAGCACGCGGCGAAGGGTGCGGAGCACGGTGGCGCGTTGCAAGAAGATGTCTTTCACGCCGTCATTGACGATAAGGTCCACGTAGCGCTGGCGATAGCGCAGCTCCGGGTCGTCGAAGGAGTCGTAGGCTTTGCCGTCTTTCATCTTGACGATAGGCAACGGACGAAGCGACTTGCTCAGCAACTTGATGGAGCGAGCGTGTACGGTGATTTCACCCATTTGAGTGCGAAACACGAAACCCTCGATGCCCACAAAGTCGTCCATAAACGAAGCCTTGCCCATGATGCGTCGGCTCATGATGCGTCCGGCAATGCTCACTTGTCGCACTTCACCCTCATCACTGAAATTTGCTTTGATTTCTTTGGTGTGTCCCGTCACAACATATTCTTCGGCGGGATAAGGCTCGATGCCCAATCGGCGCAATTCGGCGAGACTGTTGCGTCTCACGATTTCTTGTTCGCTTAGTTCAAGTACATTCATATTTTTGCGTTGTTTTATTTTCAAATATTTTTATGAGCACTCGTTATGTATGTGCGCATTAGTTTGCAAAAATACGTATAAACTGCCGTTTTTACAAAAAAACGACTCACTTTCAGCCTAAAAAGTGAAGTTTGCAAGTCTATGAAGACAGGAGCGAGTGCTTCATTGCTTCTCTGATGGCATGTTTGAAGTTGTCACCTTTAGATAGTCGCTCCGCTACGCGGCTCACGTTGGCGAGCATCTCCGTCATTTTTTCTTCAGTGATGTCATTCAGGCGGTTAAGTTCGGCAAGGCTGTTGATACACACTCCGATGCCCTCCTTTTTCACAATCGAAGCTACGGCACTCTGCTTCCACACCACCACCGGCAGGTGTGAGCGTATGTAGAACGACACTTTGTGGGGTGTGTTTATCTTCAGATATTCGCCCCAATTGCCGGAACATTCATCGGAGGAGTTGCCATCCCACACCAATCCGAAATCGCCCTTCACCGAGGAGATAAACTCGTCGGCATCCATAAAACCGTTGATTTTCAAGCTGTCGGATGCCTCCATGCCGTGAAGGTTTTCTTTGTCGCCATAGAGGTGGATGTCCACGTTGTGAGCTATCGCCGGAAGCTGCAGTAGAAAGGAGTTTTTGCGATTGTTGAGCGACCCGGCATAAACCACCACCTTGCGGCGGCTATATGGGCGTTGTGGTGCTTGAGCCGGAGAACGGTAGTCGTGAAGTCCAAGCCACGACAAGCGACAGCGACAGCCTTGTTCGCTCAGCCATCGCTCCATCGAGGCGTTGGCGGCGATCACGTTGTCGGCATGATTGAGACGACGTATCTCTTGCCGGGGTGTGAGCTTCTTGCGGCGAAACGAGCCGAGGTCGTGGATAAAGGCTATGGTTGTTGCGCCACGCAAGCGGGAGATGCGACAAATAAGGCTGAAATATTTTTTTATCGGATATTGGAGCACCACAACGTCGCCCTTCCTCACTTTTAAGGCGTAGCGAGCCACACCACACACTCCGGCAATAAACGTGGCAATCTTTCCGCCTCCGATGCGTTGCGACAAGCCGAGATTAATCGCGCCCATCTCTTTCAGCGACTGCTCATTGTCAATCTTCGCTTTGTTGCCTGCCGAACGATAGTCGCGGTAGCAACGACTTATGTAACATAATCTTCCCATCTTGTTGCAAATGTAGCAATTTCTTGCGATAATCTTACTTCCTGTTATAGATAGTTTTGCCACATTTTTCCCGTATTGTGATTTTTCCTTCCGGTGGTTGATGCTCTCAACTGTAGTAATGCTTTGTATATCTGATTGTTGAGAAATTCTGGTCAAGTGGAATAAGCAGCTTTTTTTGTTTGAGAACCAAAAAAATCCCGAAAAAATTTTGTAGAATAAAAATCATTGCGTATCTTTGCACTCGCAATAAGGGGATATGACTCCGTAGCTCAGTTGGTAGAGCAAATGACTCTTAATCATTGGGTCGAGAGTTCGAGCCTCTCCGGGGTCACAAAGCAGTCGATTTTTTCGGCTGCTTTTTTATTATACCGAAAAATCGTAACTTTGAGGTATTATGGAAAGCAACGAAGAGAGATTTAGAAAATTCAAACAACAGATGGATAAGGAAATGGAAGAGCGACGAGCGACTAATCAGCTCATTGATAGTTCCCTTTGTTTATCTGTGGTGGGAATATTTTTGGGCTTTATCCCTTATCTTGGTTGGCTCATCTTGATTTTATGTTTTTGTTATTCTTGCTATGCATATATTAAAACATTGAGTAGCATCTCTCTCTTCTCCATATTAATTTGTTCGGTATCCCTTTTTGTGCGCTATGTTTATGTCACAACAGTGTGATTGCTATGGTGTAAAAAAAATAAAACCGGCTCATCACGAGTCGGCACCTAACTATTTATAACTATGAGAATCCTTAATTTAAGAGTTTTGTTTATTCATCACTCCTGCCACATATCCCTTGCGCTGTGTAAACAGAGATGCATTTGGATGGAAACTGTGAGAAGGAGCGACCTTCACTCTTGATAAATTAAAACAGTAATCTAAAGTGTTCATTACATTACCCTTTCAAAAATTAATTAAAACACTTAGGGCACTCTTGCCCTCACAAACCTAAAACAATCTTTTTTCCTTTTTTCTGACGCAAAGGTAATGCCTTTTTTCTTATTGACCAAGAAAAAAGTGTTAAAAATATGTTTTACAACATAATTTTTTAGCAAGGATTAGTCGAAAAGGCTGTTTTGATAACCCGGAGGGTTTTTGTGTAAGTGGTTGTAGGATAGCATAGTGACCTCTCTTCCGCGAGGGGTACGCTTAATAAACCCCTCCTTGATGAGAAACGGCTCATAAACTTCCTCCACCGTTTCGGCATCTTCGCCGAGCGCAGTGGCGATGGTGGAGAGCCCTACCGGTCCGCCACCAAACTTATCGATAATCGTGAGCAAAAGTTTGTTGTCAATCTCATCGAGGCCATATTTGTCGATGTTTAGCGCTTCGAGAGAATACTTGGCGATAGTAGTGTCAATCACTCCGGAACCCTTCACTTGAGCGAAGTCGCGCACGCGGCGCAAAAGAGCATTAGCCACACGAGGGGTGCCGCGGCTTCGCATAGCGATTTCGCCGGCGGCTTCCGAGGAACATTCCACGCCGAGCAACGCTGCCGAGCGCTTCACGATAGTAGAGAGCACATCGTGGTCGTAGTATTCGAGGTGGCAATTTATGCCGAAACGAGCCCGTAATGGTGGCGTGAGGAGTCCGCTTCGGGTGGTGGCGCCGATAAGCGTAAAAGGGGAGAGGTTGAGCTGCACGCTTCTTGCTCCCGGACCTTTATCAATCATTATGTCGATACGATAATCCTCCATTGCCGAATAGAGATATTCCTCCACTACGGGGTTGAGGCGATGGATTTCGTCGATAAACAGCACGTCGTTTTCTTCGAGAGAGGTGAGGATGCCGGCGAGGTCGCCCGGCTTGTCGAGCACCGGGCCGGAGGTGACTTTAAAGCCTACACCGAGTTCGTTGGCTATGATGTTTGACAGAGTGGTTTTTCCCAATCCCGGCGGGCCATAAAGGAGGGTGTGGTCTAACGCTTCGCCTCTCATCTTGGCGGCTTGGACAAACACTCTAAGGTTTTCAACAATCTTGTCTTGACCGTTGAAATCAAAAAAAGACAATGGGCGCAGCGCCTTTTCAAACTCGCGGTCGCTGTCGGTGCGGCTTCCTCTTATATCAAAATCTTCACTCATCACAATTATCTTTTCTTCAACACTTCATCAATGTTGTTGATTATAATGTCGGGAGAGGTTGCTCCCCAGATGCTTACCACCGGCAATTCCACAAGCGAGGCGAGGTGCATATTTGCCGAATCCATCGATAGCATCACATCGCAATGGCTCAACAACGCCAACTCTTTGGCGAAGCCGAATTTCTTGCCTGCCAACGAGGTGATTTTGTCGGGGGCTTCGGCTTCCCAACCGTCAAGGATGCCTTTCTCATAGCTTCCTCCGCCAAAGAGAAAGAGGTGGGTGTCATGGCGAGAAGCGAGGGTGAGCACCACGTTTTTCATCAGCCCCGGTGGATAGATTTTGCCTTGATGTTTGGCAAAGGGCGCCACAGCTATCCAGTGCTCGCCACATTGTTTCTCTGCGGTAATTTCAGCATATAGCTTTACCGGAGCGCCTTCAGGATAAACCGACACGAAGTTTTCGCCAAAGCTGAATCCCAGACGCTCAAAGGTTGCCGCATAGCGGTCGCGTGAGGTGGGCAACTGTCGCAGACACTTGTTGTGTTGGCGTGTGAGTTGCTTCTTTTCCGCTCGCCCTTTGTTGATGCGGCTCACTGTGATGCCACGCAATCTACAGAATAGATTGATGAAATGTGTGCGTATCACACTATGCAAGTCGGCAAACGCTTCGATGTCGTGGTCGCGTTTCATCTCTCTCACCAAACGCCACATCCCTCGCGGACCCTTGTAGCGGTTTTTCACATCCACGCCCACCACTGTGAGGTTGTCCGGCTTGTTGATAAACAGCGACGATGCTACAATCTGAGTGACCATCACAAATCGTGTGGCGGGATAAGTGCGACACAACGAATATACCACGGGGATGGTCATTGCCACATCGCCCAAAGCCGAGAAACGAGCAATGAGCACCGACTTATATTGTTTTTGCTTCACTTTCAGCAATTTATTTTTTTGCGTAAAGCACCGGATTAGTGTCGGCGTCGTTATACATCTTCATTTGTCGATACACCTTCATATATTTCTTACCTGCGGCAATATCATCGAGGAGCTGACCGATAGCGGTGGATAAATCCACTTGTTGCTCCAGGAGCACGGCAAGCTTGGCACCGCATTTTCTGATGTGCTCCTCCGAAGCATCCGTGCGCTCCGTTTCCTGGCGCATGTGATAAATCTTCAATGCCAGAATCGACAAGCGGTCGATAGCCCATGCCGGACTCTCGGTGTTGATAGTGGCATCGGCGGCAGGAGTGATATCCTTGTATAGGTCGCGGAAATAGGAGTCGATGTCTTCAACAAGGTCGGTGCGGTCTTGATTTGACTTATCGATGCGACGCTTCAGCGTCAATGCCTCGACAGGATTAATGTTGGGGTCGCGAATAATGTCTTCCATGTGCCATTGCACGGCATCAATCCAATTTTTGCGAAACAACACTTCCTCAATGCTCCCCTTATCATATGGGCATATCGGAGAGGCATCGATATTGTCAAACTCATGATAATGTAGCGTTGTAGCGCTAAAAATACTATTGCATTTTTCTACAAAAGAATTCATATAATAATTATTATTCGATTATTCATTTTCCAAAGATATAAATTTTCTGCTACTTACACAACAAGAATCCATTTTATTAATTATTTCGGCGAAAATTGTAACTTTGCAACTTTAAATGAAACTACTCGTTTATGCGTCAACGGATAATAAGATTTATAGCATTATATTTTGTCACGGTTGTAGTGTTTGCACTTCAGCATCCGTTGTTTATGTTGTTTCACAACGAGGTGTTTGGCGGCATAGGTTTTTCAGATGTGGTCGATGCCACATGGCATGGGTTGCGTCTTGACCTCTCGATGGCAGGCTACCTCACTACCATTCCAGGGTTGATGCTCGTAGCTTCGTCGTTTACCCCCGACATCCGTTGGCTCACTAAATCATTGCAGTGCTGGTATGTGGTTGTGTCAGTTGCCATGTCCTTAGTCTTTACTGTAGATGTGTGTCTATATGGATATTGGGGCTTCCGGCTTGATGCCACACCGGTGTTTTATTTTTTCACCTCTCCCGCCGACGCTATGGCGAGCGTTTCAGGCTTGTTTATATTCCTCGGACTCATCGGTGCAATCATTTACGGAGGTGCAATTTATTTGCTGTTTAATAGGGTTATTTCCGGCAAATTGCCCCCTATTGTCGACTCAAAACGGCGAATAATCTCGGCGGCAACCTTGACGGTGTGTTCCGGCATACTGTTTATCCCCATTCGCGGCGGATTTACCACAGCCACGATGAATTTGTCGGTGGCATACTATAGCCAGAACCAGCGGCTGAACCATGCCGCCATCAATCCCATGTTCAGCTTTATGTATTCGGCACTTCATCAAGACAATTTCGGCGAGCAATACCGATATATGGACGACATTGAAGCCACTCGATTGATGGAAACGCTCACCGACAACGCTCCGATTAATACCGACTCCATACCTCGACTTTTCACCACAAATCGTCCCGATGTGTTTATAATCATTTTGGAAAGTTTCTCGAGCCATTTGATGCCATCGTTGGGAGGCGAACCCATTGCGGTCAATCTCGACCGAATGGCAAATGAAGGCATCTCCTTTACCAATTTCTATGCGTGCAGTTTTCGCACCGACCGCGGCTTAACGTCAATCCTCAGTGGCTATCCGGCGCTCCCCAGCACAAGCATAATGAAATATGCCGAGAAGGTGGAACATCTGCCTTCAATCTCCAAATCAATGAAAAACAAAGGCTACGACCTTGCCTATTATTACGGTGGCGATACTAATTTCACCAATATGCAAGCCTACCTTGTCAGCGCCGGCTTCACAAAAATTATCAGCGACAAAGATTTCCCCATCAAGGAGCGAACAAGCAAATGGGGAGCACACGACCATGTGGTATTTGACAAGTTGCTTGCCGACCTCAAAGAGGAGCACCCTTCCGCTCCCCGTCTGCGCGTATTGCAGACCTCGAGCAGCCATGAGCCGTTTGAGGTGCCGCAGACAATCATTGCCGACAACAAGCGTAAAAATGCCTTTGCCTATACCGACCGATGCTTGGGCAACTTCATTGCCTCGCTAAAAACCATGCCTATTTGGCGCAATTCAGTGGTGATATTTGTCCCCGACCATTATGGGTGCTATCCGGAGAATCTCGATGACCCGTTGAGCCGCCACCACATTCCCTTAGTGATGATAGGAGGGGCAGTGAGGAGAAGGCAAGCAATCGATGCCGTGTGTTCACAAATCGACATTGCAGCCATTCTGCTTGACCAGTTGGGTATCGACCGCAGCGACTTCGTCTTCAGCAAAGATGTGCTTCGCCCTCAATCGCCTCGCTTTGCGTGGTTTTCAGAGCCTTCGCTTATGGGTTTTATCACCGACACCAATTCCTTGGTGTATAGCCTTGAAGCAGACAAGCCTATAATAGATGAAGGCGAAGAGAAAGGGGCAAACATAACGGCAGCTAAAGCCTTTATTCAGAAAGTGTATGACGATATTGACAAAAGATAATGATTTATGATAGAGTGGCTTACGGATATTGACACCTCGGTGTTTTTGTTTCTCAACGGCATCCATTCGGAATATTTTGATTCGTTTATGTGGATTGCCACGACTAAATGGATATGGATACCGTTTTATCTGTCGCTGTTGGTGATAGTGGCGCGTATCGGCAATTGGCGAAAAGTGGCGGTAGTGTTATGCTGTTTAGGCTTGGCAGTAGCCCTTGCCGACCAATTGGGAGCGACGGTGATACGTCCGCTTGTGGAGCGATTGCGACCCTCCAATCTTGACAATCCCATATCGTCGTTGGTGCATATCGTCAACGACTATCGCGGAGGAGCTTACGGCTTTCCTTCGTGTCATGCTGCCAATTCGTTTGCGTTGGCTGTGTTTTTGTCGTTAGTGTTACGCAATAGCAAATTGTCGGCAGTGCTATTTGTATGGGCCACAGTCAATTCTTATTCTCGACTATACTTAGGAGTGCATTATCCGGGCGACTTGCTTGTGGGAGCATTATTAGGCACTGTCGTGGCTTTGGTTATGGCATCGGTGGCAAGATGGATTTCTTGCAAAATTGATGTCAAAAACCCCAGCCTTTCCATCGTCAGGCAAGGCGATGAAAAGGCAGTGATATTAACTTTTGTCGTTACTGTGGCAGCAATTGCCACATATTCATTTTTCTAACCCATATGGATGAAGTGTATTACGAAGCAATAGATTTGCTGAAAAAATTAATTTCCACCCCCTCAATCAGTCGTGACGAAGAGAAGGCAGGCGATGTGGTTGCCCGTTTTCTTGCCGACTGCGGATTTGAAGTAAATCGCCACGGCAACAATGTGTGGGTGACAGCACCCGACTATAGTGTCGACAAGCCCACCATTTTGCTCAATTCACATATCGACACCGTGAAGCCGGCATCCGGGTGGACTCACAATCCTTTTGAAGCGGAAGACGACGGCGAAAAAATCTACGGCTTGGGGAGCAATGATGCCGGCGCTTCGGTGGTGAGCCTGATAGCCGCTTTTCGTATGCTCGCCGTAGAGCCGCGACAATACAATCTCCTCTTTTTAGCCTCTTGTGAGGAAGAAGTGAGTGGGAAAAACGGCATCGAGAGTGTGCTGCCGCTTTTGCCCGAGATAGCAGTGGCTATCGTTGGAGAGCCTACACAGATGCATCCTGCAGTGGCTGAAAAAGGGCTGATGGTGCTCGATGGCGAAGTGAAGGGGAAGGCGGGACATGCCGCACGAAATGAGGGTGTGAATGCTATTTATGAAGCAATACCTGTGATTGAAACACTGAGAAATCTTACATTCCCCGTAGAGTCGGCATTTCTCGGACCGGTAAAAATTTCGGTCACTCAGATTGCTGCCGGCACGCAACACAACGTGGTGCCCGATGCTTGTAGGTTTGTGGTGGATGTGCGCACCACCGATGCTTATACCAACGAAGAAACCTTGTCGCTTATTAGCGAAGCTGTACCGCAAGCCCATCTTGTGGCGCGTAGCACTCGCTTGCGTCCCTCCTCTATCAGCGATAGCCATCCGTTGGTGGGCAGATTGAAAATGTCGGGGCGTAAGCCCTTTGGGTCGCCTACCTTGAGCGACCAGGCTTTGATGCCGTTTCAATCGGTAAAAATCGGTCCCGGAGCATCGGCTCGTTCGCACACGGCTGATGAATTTATCTACAAGAGTGAAATCAGAGAAGCCATCCAGCTATATTATTCTCTCCTTAAAGATTTAAGCATATAGACAGAATCCTTTTTCTTGCATCGGCGAATAATTTTTTTTATTTTTGCAATGGTAAAAGTGGAGAATAGCCACTTTTTATAACTTCGGGAGACTGTGTTATGGACGAAAAGAAATTGAAAATTGATGAAAAGCCGGCATTTCGCCATTCCATACCGGTGCAGATGCGCTTCAACGATGTTGATGTGCTCGGACATGTTAACAACTCGGTGTATTTCACTTATTATGACCTTGGTAAATCGGCATATTTCACTACTATTCGCAAAGGAGAGCTCGATTGGATGAAGCCTGACGTGGTGGTGGCTAACGTGAATTGCAATTTTTATTCCCCCATGTTTTTCGGTGAGCCGGTGCAAGTCACCACACGAGTGGAAAGCATCAGTGAGAAAAGTTTCAAACTTCATCAGCGCATCGTCAATGTAGTGACTAAGGAGATAAAAAGCGAATGTGTCACTGTGATGGTAGCGTTTGATGTCGAGTCTCAATCATCGATGAAATTGCCCTCGCAGTGGGTTAAGGCAATCTGCGAATATGAGGGACGCAATCTTTTGAAAGGAGCCAACGAATAAATGCCGGAAAGAAATAACAACAATATATGACAGACATCCAACAATGTATGCGAGACATTCTCGCTCATGAAAGCCAAGCGGTGGCTCACATCCCGGTGACCGACGGCTATGACCGTGCAGTAGAGATGATAGTGAGTCATGTGTGGAAAAATAAAGGCAAACTCATCACCTCCGGTATGGGAAAGGCCGGGCAGATAGCAATGAATATTGCCACGACATTTGCCTCCACCGGCATCCCCGCTGTTTTTCTTCATCCCAGCGAGGCGCAACATGGCGACCTTGGAGTGATGCAAGACAATGACATTATGCTCTTGCTGTCTAATTCGGGTAAAACGCGAGAAATAGTAGAACTCGTAGGGTTGGCACGCAATCTTAATCCCTTGTTGAAGATAATAGTGATTACCGGCAACCCCGATAGCGAGTTGGCACGCATTGCTGATGTCACTCTTGCCACCGGTAATGCCCCGGAGGTTTGCCCGTTGGGCCTCACCCCCACTACTTCCACAACGTTGATGACCGTTATCGGCGATGTGCTTGTTGTGGGCACGATGCGCACCACCGGATTTACCAAAGAGGAATATGCCAAACGACATCATGGCGGCTATCTCGGCAAGAAAAGTCGCGGAGAAAAGGAGGAACAACGATGAGTAAAGTGATTGCTATAGGTCAAGCTTGCCTTGATATCCTACACGAAGAGGGTAAGGGAGTGACATCATTTGTCGGTGGCAGAAT
Organism: bacterium; assembly: GCA_004561555.1. Taxonomy (GTDB): domain Bacteria; phylum Bacteroidota; class Bacteroidia; order Bacteroidales; family Muribaculaceae; genus Limisoma. The sequence continues at coordinate 37,510 of SFVH01000009.1, read as the reverse complement.
TGCCAATATGGCTGTGATGCTGAGTAGAAAAGGAGTAGAGGTGGAATATGTGAGCGAATGTGCTGTGGACGGTGTGGGTGATATGATTGTAAAGCATTTTGCCGACAATGGTGTAGGCACCAAGTCGATTGACCGCTACACCGAGGGCTTGTCGCAGGTGTCGATGATTTTTCGCAATGCACAGGGCAACGAACGCTTCTCGCAATATGTGAAATATCCCGACACTCGATTTGACGTGTTGTGGCCGACAATCGAGGAAAACGACATTGTGGTGTTTGGCTCGTTTTTTTCTATTGAAGAAAATGTAAGACGTCCGCTCACCGAACTGCTTGCCTATGCTATTGAGCGCAAAGCTATCATCGTGTATCTGCCGGGATTTCAGCCGGAGTTATGCTCTCGCATCACTCGAGTGATGCCTTATATTGTTGAAAATCTTGAGGTTGCCGACATTGTGATAGCGCGCGAAAGTGATATGAAGAAAATCTACAATCAAAGCGATGCATCACAGTGTTTTAACAATAATATTCGTTTCTATACCGACAATTTCCTCTATGAAGATTCACGAGGCAATGCCACCTTGTTTGCTCGCAACTATTCTCAGACCTTCGCTTCTCGCCGCGAGAAGCCGAAAGCAAAATTGCTGTGGGATGCTGCAATGGTTGCCGGCTTTATCTCCGGCATGATTTCCGGTGGAATCACTCGTCAAGGATTGTCGCAAATCTCTGCCGAAGCTTGGAGTCGAGTGATGAAAGAAACGACTGAATTTTATGATAATCTACAATATTAAAAAGATATGTCGACCGAACTACGTGTAAATGACAAGCCGCAAACTCCGCTCCCCAAAGTGGAGGGGTTGCGTGTGGGGATAGTTGTGGCAGAGTGGAATGCTCATGTCACTGAAGCATTGCTCGCAGGGGCATTGGAAGTGTTTAAAAACGAGGGATATCCTGTTGAAAATATTCTCGTTGAGCATGTGCCGGGAACGGTAGAGCTGACCTATGGAGCCTCACGAATGATGCGTATGCCCGTAGACGCAGTGATTGTTTTCGGATGTGTGATACGCGGTGGCACTCCGCATTTTGACTATGTTTGCGACAGTGTGACGCAAGGGGTGGCTCAGCTCAATGCTTTAGGCACCAAGCCCGTAGTGTTTGGTGTGCTTACCACCGACAACGAAGAGCAGGCTGTGGAGCGTGCCGGCGGTGCTCTCGGTAATAAAGGCTCGGAAGCGGCTGAGGTGGCTATTAAGATGGTGGATTTTTCACGTCGCATAGGTTAATCACATGGCAAAGCGATTGTTGGTGACCGGAGCCGGTGGTTTTATCGGTGGATTTATCGTAGAGGAGGCATTGTCGCGCGGTTATGAGGTGTGGGCAGCTGTAAGAGCCACTACTTCTCGTGAATTTCTCAGCGACAGTCGCATTCGCTTCTTAACACTTGATTTTCGGTCGCCCGACGGTTTGAAGGCATCGCTTAAAGACACTTTGAGCAAAATCGGCAGATGGGATTTTGTGGTGCATAATCTTGGCGCTACGAAGTGTAAGAATCCCGATGATTTTTCTCGCATAAATTATGGCTATCTGCGGTTGCTCGTGGAGACACTCATTGCACTCGATGCCGTGCCCGATGGGTTTGTGATGATGAGTAGTATGAGTGTGCTCGGGGTGGGCGACGAGAAAGGATATGCTCCTTTTACAGCCTCCTCAGTGGCAAAGCCCAACACCAAATATGGCGTGTCGAAGCATCAAGCGGAGAGCTACTTGCGGTCGTTGCCCGAATTCCCTTATATCATTATGCGACCCACCGGAGTGTATGGCCCTCATGAGCGCGACTATTACATGATGATAAAATCGATTGCTTCGGGCTTCGATTTTAGTGTAGGTATGCGCCGCCAGTTGCTTACGTTTATTTATGTGCGCGACCTTGCTACCGCAATTTTTCAAGCACTTGAGAGCGGAGTGAGGCGCAAAGAATATCTCCTCTCCGATGGTGGCAGCTATTCGCAAGCGGAATTTCGCTCCATCGTCAAGCAATTGTTGGGCAAGCGTTTTGTCATACCGGTAAGAGTGCCTTTATGGATGCTGAAGCTGGTGAGCGTGATTGCAGAGAAATGTGCATCAATGAGAGGCAAGGCGAGCACCCTTAACCGCGACAAATATATTATCATGAAACAGCGTAATTGGAATTGCGACATCACTTCTGCGCAAACCGATTTTGGCTTCAATCCTGCCTATGACTTGAGAAGAGGCGTGGAGGAAGCTATAAATTGGTATAAATCAGCGGGTTGGCTATAAGCTGTAGTTTGCCAATGTTTTTTTTAGTTCATCGATAATCATCGTGCGCAGCTCCACAGGAGAGATTACCGTCACTTTGTGTCCGAGCGACATCAATTCTTGCACGAAGTCGAAGGTCAAGCAGACGTTGTAGGCGAAATCGCTATATCCGTTACCTAAAGATTCCGATTGAGAGTTATGTAACGGTAGGGCACGCAGGTATTTTGCTTGCTCGTTGTCTACACGTATTACCACTCGCTTGGCACTGCTCTTTGTGGTCATAATGCCGAAATAGTTTTGAAAAAACTCTTTAGCTGAAATTTCGGGCATTTGGAATGTCTGTTCGGTAAGCACACAGTTGCTCAAGCGGTCGAGCGAATATGTTTTCACCTTGCGGTCTTTACCGTTATAGCCAATCACATACCATCGCTGCTTGAAGATGCGCAAGAAATACGGCTCGAGCACAATGCCTTCAGTGAGCATGGAACGATAATACGGGCTATAGGAGAATTTCAGTTTGCGAGATGTCTTGATAGCCTCAATCACTGTGGCGAGATATTCGCGAGCCGAGGGCACTTCTTCAAACATTACACGGTCGGCGATGTCGCCGGCATCGGAAAGCATACCGTTGATGCTCATTGAGTTGATAATCCAACCAGCCAGCTCGCCGGTGTTATTGCTGTTTTCTACAAAATACTCATACGTCGAACTGTTGTATCCGATAGTGATACCAAAAATTTCTTCGATTCCCATTCGATAGTTGTAAAAGGTGCGTCGCGCCAAGGGCTCACCATCGGAGATTGGTGATTCTTGCCATAGTTTGTTAAGTTGGTCGCGAGTAATAGAGCCGTATCTTTCTACGGTTTCAAGTATCCATACATACTTGTTAATAATGTTTCTCGACATAATTTAAACACTTTTTTCCTTAATTAAACAAGTCATACCCATGACAGTGAGCAATGCATTAATCAGCAATAGTTCAAATCCGATTTTATATCCCCCAAACCATACTTCACTATTAGTCTGAAGTACCCAACTGATGATAGGTGCAATGATGCACACGATAGCCACTCCTCCATCGCGTACTTTGCGCTTTGTAGCCATCCCGAACACAAACATACCCAGGATAGGTCCGTAGGTGTAGGAAGCCAAGCTATAGACGGCATTGATGGCACTGTCATTGTTAAGATAATAAAACACTATAATTGTGATAATCATTAAAGCACTCATCACTAAGTGCACGCGTTTGCGCGTGGTGGTGAGCTGCTTATCGTCTTTTTTCTTGTCTGCATGCAGGATGTCGACGGTAAATGATGTGGTTAGCGCCGTGAGAGCCGAGCCGGCGGCAGAGTAGGAGGCGGCAATCAAACCAATGATAAACAGGATGCCGATGGCAATAGGGAAGCCGTTGCTCCATGCCACTGCTCCAAACACTTCGTCGGGTTTTTCATAAGCCACCCCTTGTGTGGAGGCATATTGATAAAGAAGGGTGCCAAGCACCAAAAATAACGCTATCACAAATATTTGCATCACTCCGGCAACCACAAGGTTTTTTTGCGACTCGCGGAAGTTTTTGCAGCTCATAGTGCGTTGCATCAAGTCTTGGTCGAGCCCGGTCATTGCGATAACCATAAAGATGCCGGCAAGAAATTGCTTCCAAAAGTAGAGGTTGCTGTTGGCATCATCAAAGAAAAACACTTTTGAGGTCTTGTCGGCGGATATGGCGCCGTAGAGGTCGCCAATGTTGTAGCCCAAGTTGTTGGATATAAACAAGATGCAGCACACGAGCGACACCACCAAGCAGATTGTTTTCAAGGTGTCGGTCCAAATGAGCGATTTCACTCCTCCCCACGATGAATAGAGCCATATCAGAGCCACTGTCAGAAGCACATTAAGCTCGAAGGGTATGTTGAAAGCATCAAACACCAACGTCTGCAGCACCACGCAGACTACAAAAAATCTGACTGAAGCGCCCAACATCTTCGACACGAAGAAAAACCATGCGCCGGTGTGATAGGAGGTCATTCCAAATCGATTTTCAAGATAGCCGTAGATGCTCACCAGATTCATTCGGTAGAACATGGGGATAAGCACATATGCCACAAGTAGATAGCCTACAAAAAAGCCAAACACCATTTGCAGATAGGAGAAGGAGTTGGCTGCCACGGCTCCCGGTACGGAAATAAACGTCACGCCCGAAATAGGTGCCCCAATCATTGCTATTGCCACCATATACCACGGCGACTTGCGATTGCCGGTGAAAAAGCCGGCATTGTCAGCCTTACGACCCGTAATCCACGAAATGATAAACAGAAGAAAGAAATAAAACGCTATTGTTGCTAAAACTATCAATGGGGTGCTCATTGCCGATGTTAATTTGTTTGTTGATAATAATTTTACTATTCTTGATAAAGGAGATATGGGCGGCGTTGCCGTTTAAATTTCTCCACGTCGTCGGCCCATGATGCTTTAATCTCTGCAGCCGATTTTCCCTCTTCAATCATCTTGCGGATATCGCCACGCCCGATGAGTTTCTCAAAAAACGGGCGGAAAAAGTGGTCGCCCATATTGAGGTTGCGATAAGCATCGATGATATATTCGAGGTTGATGCCCCCGGCAATAATCTCGTCGTCGCTGAGTGAAGAGAGGTCTACGCCATAGCATACTTTATTTAGTTGAGGCGGATTTTTTGCGCCGCTGATGCTTCGCGGTGTGAAGCAGAACGAATAACCCTTCATGTTAGGATGTCCGTACACTTGAAACGGTTTTGATGTACCGCGACCGAGGCTCACCGGGGTGGCTTCGAAATAGCATGTGGACGGATAAAGATAAATGGCTCGCATATTCGGGAGATTGGGAGAAGGCGCTATCGGCAACACATAACGGCTTTGGTGGGTGTAGTTTTTGCATTTTATCACCGTCAGCTTCACCTTCTTGCCGTCGGTGAGCCATCCTTCGCCGTTAGCCATTGTGGCGATTTCCCCCATCGTGAGTCCGTGCACCACCGGTATTGGCAATCGTCCCACCCCCGAAGCATATTTCATATCCAATATTGGACCGTCGACATACATGCCGTTAGGGTTCGGGCGGTCGAGCACCATAAAAGCTTTGCCGTATTTAGCCGAAGCGTTCATCATATCAATCATCGTGCAGTAGTAAGTGTAGAATCTTAGACCTACATCCTGGATGTCAACCACCACGATGTCAAACTTATCCATAATCTCCTTTTTGGGCTCTCTTTTGCCACCATCATAGAGCGAAGCGATGGGGATGCCGGTAGCAGCATCTACACTACTGCTCACGTGTTCGCCGGCGTCAGCCGTGCCTCGGAAGCCGTGTTCCGGCGAGAAGATAGTGGTCACATTCACACCCTTCTCAAGCATAATGTCAAGAACATGTTTGTCACCCACCATGCCGGTATGATTACTGAGTAATGCCACGCGTTTACCTTTCAATAGAGGGATATATTCGTCGGTAGATTGTGCTCCTATACGTATTTGCGCCGTTGTAGGCAATAGCATTGCCATTGCGAAAATCGTTAAAATAGTTCTGAGGTATGCCATTAGTTGTTTTAATATTGTTAGGTTTTGCAAAGTTAGTGCAAGTTGAGTGAAAAACAAAATGAATTCATTCAATTTTGTTTTTCCGAAACGCAGCCTAACTTGGGCGGAGCCAAATGGTGCAAGTTGAGTGAAAAACAAAATGAATTTATTCAATTTTGTTTTTCCGAAACGCAGCCTAACTTGGGCGGAGCCAAATGGGATATTAGAAAACGGCATTTGGACTTATAGACACTTATGAGACAAAAAATCGAGAAAATGCTGATGCAAAGGCAGAGCTTTTCAATCTTCAGGGCATACGCATCGCTAATCCGCAGGAGGGACAGTTGTATATTCTCCGTAAGGGTAGCTCTGTTCGCAAGGTTGTGTTTTGACATTCTATTACGATGATTGATTGAAAATAGGGCGATAAAATGGAAAATAAGGGTGTGCCGATGTGAAGTACACCCTTATTTTTGTATGTGGATGATTTCAACAAACCACTCGTATATTCGGGCAATAAGTTTTTTTTTGATTTTCCATTTTTTATTTTGCCCAACTTACACTAACTTTGTCCATTCGAAAGGAAAACAACGATAATGTCAGCACTAAATCAAATGCAAGTAAAGCAAGCGCAACAACGCTTCACTATCATCGGTAATTCGCAGCCGTTGCAAGCCGCCATAGAGCGCGCTTTGCAAGTGGCTCCCATTGATTTATCCGTACTTATCCACGGAGAGAGCGGTGCCGGCAAGGAGTTTTTCCCGAAAATCATACACGAATACAGCCCACGCAAGCATAAAAAATATATAGCCGTCAATTGTGGGGCAATCCCTGAGGGCACTATCGACTCCGAGTTGTTCGGACATGAAAAAGGAGCATTCACCGGTGCAATAGCATCGCGCAAAGGTTATTTTGAGGAGGCCAACGGCGGCACCATCTTCCTCGATGAAGTGGCGGAGTTGCCTTTGACCACCCAAGCGCGCTTGCTGCGAGTGCTTGAGTCGGGCGAATTTATCAAAGTAGGGTCGTCGGAAGTGCAAAAGACCAACATTCGCGTCGTTGCCGCCACCAATGTGAATATGCAGAAGGCAGTGCGCGATGGTCGCTTCCGTGAAGACCTGTTTTATCGCTTGTCGACGGTCTATATAGTTGTGCCGCCCTTACGCGACCGCGGCGACGACATATTATTGTTGGCTCGAAAATTTAGCAGCGACTTTGCCGAACGCTACCACACCCAAGCTATAAAATTTGACGATACGGCAAAAGCGGCATTGTGCGCCTATCGTTGGCCCGGAAATGTGCGTCAGCTGAAAAACCTCATTGAGCAGATAGCCCTGTTTGATGCCGGGAGCACCATCACCGCCGATGATGTCAATAAGTATCTGCCATATGCCGGTGGCGATTTCACACCTGCCGTGTCGGCTGAGGAGGTGAGATATTCCTATGCCAACGAGCGAGAGATGCTTTTCAAGATGCTTTTTGAGATGCGACGCGAGATTGACCGTCTGCGTCAGGAGGTGGAGCAGGGCAGTGGCTCCCACAACACCATCAAAGATTTCCGCAGAGACTATGGTCGCCAACACTCGTTGCCGGCTTATTCCGGGCATCATATTGCCGGAGAAGCTATCGATGCTGAAGCCTCGCAGGTGATTGATGAGCTGCAAGTGTCGGCAGAAGTGCCGGCAAAGGAGTCGGCAAAGGAGTCGGCAATGATGACTCTTGAAGACACCGAGCGTGAAACGATACGCCGTTCCCTGGAGCGCAACGAAGGTAAGCGTAAGAAGACCGCCGAAGAACTGAAAATTTCGGAGCGCACGCTCTATCGCAAGATTAAAGAATACGGATTGGAATGATAAAGATTAAACAATTTATAGTGGTTGCCGTGATGATAGTGACTCTTGCCGGCTGTCATATCTCTTACACGCTAAATGGCGCGGCAATCGACTATAACGTATATAAAACAATCAGAATAGGCGATTTCCCCATTCGTGCGGCAATGGTGTATGCGCCCTTGCAGCCGATGTTTGAAAACAAGCTTAATGATTCATTCACCAAGCAGACAAGGCTGAAAATCGTGGATAGCAGTAACACCGACTTGTCGCTTGAGGGCGAAATCACCGGGTTTGCACTCACTCCTCAAGCGGTGACCGAAAATGCTTATGCCTCCAAGACACGCCTTACCATCACAGTGAGGGTGAAATATACCGACCACCGCGTGCCTGCCAACACCATCGACCAATCGTTTTCGGCATTTCGCGACTTCGACTCCTCGGAGATGCTCACAAATGTGCAAGACGCATTGTGTGAGGAAATCACAGAAGAACTTGTAATGCTTATTTTTAATGCCACTGCCGGCAACTGGTAATAATCTGAAGTTATGGAAAAGCCTGATTGTTATTGTGCATTTAATGAGCTGATAGCCTCCGATAAAGGTCTCGACAGCACTACCTACCGCACCATTATCGCCGATTATCCCTATTTTGTGCCGGCAATGGTGATGCGGCTCAAAGCCGATGACCTCACCGACGATGAGCGTAAGGCGATAATCACTAAAGCCTCGCTTGCCATCGGCAATCGTGCCGACCTCTATGCTCTTGTGGGCGTTCGTCGCGAGGAATGGAATGATTTCTATCCCCCGCAACAGCAACAACATTTGTCCACCTCCGACGCTATATCTCACTTCCTCGACACTTTCGGTAATAACGACGAGGCGGAAATTGCCGCCTTGGAGAAAAAAATTTTCAATCCCATCCCCGACTATGCTCAACTTCTTGCTAAAGAGGAAGAAAAGAGCATACCCGACGTGGATAATCCCGACGAGACCATGAGCGAGCAAGACTTGATGATTAACAAGTTTATCGCACGCAGCAAGCGTGAGAGCGGTCATTTCCCAATCGGCGAGGAGCATCCCGAAGAGCTACCCAAGGAGGTTGTCGAAGCACCCGCGCCGATGTCTTCGCCTGCCGACGACCCCTCACTTTTGAGCGAAAGTTTGGCAAAAATTTACATCCGCAGAGGGCGTTTTGAGAAAGCTTTTGAAATTATTCAATCATTAAGTTTGAATTTTCCGGAAAAAAGTATTTACTTTGCAGACCAAATGCGTTTCCTTAAGAAACTCATTGAAAACGAAAAATATAAACAAAAACAATAACTTAAAATGTTTACCGTATTAATTATTTTCATAATCATTGCCGCTATCTTAATGATTGGCATTGTATTGATTCAGAAATCTAAAGGTGGAGGTTTGGCTTCTAACTTCGCCGGCTCCAACCAAATTATGGGCGTACGTCGCACTAACAGCTTTGTGGAAAAAGCAACGTGGACTTTGGCTATCGTTGTGTGCTTACTTAGCATCCTCAGCGCTTTCTTTATTGAGCGTCCGCAACTTTCTCAAAACGATTCTCGCTTGAAAGTGGTACAAACAACCACTACTGCCAAGCAAGACCTTAACACTCCTGCTACTCCGGCAGAACCTACAAAATAAGATTTCTTAAAGAGATAATAAAATTGCGACATCACCCCGACAGCGGAGTGGTGTCGCTTTATAGTGTCTTTGCTCAATCGGCGATTAAATAATAATGATGCGTGAAAAGCGACGTGCCGGTTTTTTTCGGGTTAAATCACAAACTCCACTTCCTTGAAAGCATACTTGCGGATGGAACCATCGGAGAGACGCAGCGACAAGATGCCATCGGGAGCGACATCGACGATTGAGGCGTTGAACACCACCCCTTGCGAGCGGAAGGGATGTTCGCCCTCACCACGATACAAGCGACCGAGAAATTCGCGATGCAACGCTTCGGCATTCTCCGGTAGCGAGTCCTCCAGCGATAGAAGGGTATCGCAAAGCGTATGGAGCACCTCTTCGAGAGGCGTTTCTCTACCAATAATCTGCCACAGCGACACCGGGTTGGGAGCATCGGAGAGAAATTGTTGCTGATTGATATTCACTCCAATACCCAAGATAGAAGAGTTGATGCGTCCACCACTGAGACTGTGTTCGATGAGCATCCCGCAAATTTTTTTGTCGTGCCAATACACATCGTTAGGCCATTTCACACTCACCCCGCCGTCAGCGATATACTTGTCGAGCGTGCGCGCCACCGCCAAAGCTGCTGCTTCGGAAATGAAAAATTGCTGTGAGGGCGCCACAGAAGGGCGAATAAGCATCGAGAAAGTGATGTTTTTGCCATCTTCGCTCTCCCAAGAGTTGCCGCGTTGACCTCGTCCCGCTGTCTGTCGTAAGGTATAAACCACGGTGCCGTGGGCTGTAGTTGAGGCAATCGTTGAGAGATAAGTATTTGTGGAGCGTGCCTCCGGTAGTTGAATGTATGAGGGTTTCATAATAATTGACATTAAATAATTGTGGCGAACACAATCGCTGTATCCGCCACAAAGTTACAAATTTATCGGGATAGAGAAAGAATGTTAGTAGAATAGCGTCAAGCCGCAAGAGAAATGCTTGAAGTCGGGGCCGAAGTTAGTGTCAAGCACTGTCATTGGTGAATACTTCACATACATACCTATGGAACGATATTTCAAGTGTCCGAAGATGTCGACGGTGGTCTTGCGTTGATGAAGATTGTCGTCTTTGTAGGTGTGTTCTTCGCCGTCAAGCATATAGCGCGATTTCATCTTGGCGCACACGTTGAAGTTTACCACAGCACCGCCTTCGATACGGAAACCCTTGCCCAAATCCTGACATAAAGTGACCGGCAGGCAGAAATACCCCACTTTTACTCGCGAGAATTTCGGGTCGGCGCCTTCCGGATATGGCTTGAGTACCAGGTGACTATCATCTTTCACAAAACGCACGCTGCCTGTCATACGATAGTTTTTCATACCGAACCCTACGCCGGCGCTGATAGAAAATCCCGAGCGTGCCGGACGGTAACGCACAGCCACCAGCTTCTGCATAAACACCTCAAACGACGAACCCATATCCACTTCCAGTCCCGGTTGATGGTTGGCATCGTTAATTAAGCCGAAGCCGAACCCTCCCGACTCCACGCAGAACATTGCTTTGCGATTGTTGTTATGTCCCGGTATCAGCCGTGTCAAATCCCAATCGCCTTGAGTCACCGTTTCCACATCATCGTCGGCAGTGAAATGCTCATAATTGTAGAAATAGTCGGCGTTTCCGTCTTCGCCATACACACTAATTTGCATTTTACCCTCGCCGTTATAGATAAGCACCGAGTCGGGACGCACTATCGTCTTACACATTTCTTCGGTGTCAAATGTCGGGATTTCGCAGTCGGCGACAGCCACCGAGTCGACATCCACCACTTCTTGTGCCGTTGCCGGCAAGGCAACAGCAGCAAGAGCCACTAAATAAAAACTTTTCATATTCATAACATATTAATTTATTTCTTAAACAAATCTTTCAGTTCTTTGAGAGTGGCAGTGCCTTCCACATATAGCACCGTCACCTCCTTCTTGCCGTCGCCTTTTTTTCGGTTGCGATAAAACACATAGCGGTATTTGCCCTCCTTTTCAGAAAAAGTGTAGAGAGCGTAATTAATTACACCGCCCACCTTTTTCACTTCCGAGCCGATGGCTTTAGGAGCGTCGGCAGCCACACATCGTCGCATTATATCCGCCACTTCCGCATCGTTGATTGCAGTGATGCTTCTGAATTTTGTCACTCCGTAAGACTTTAGCACCATTCCGCTTATTTCCACCTCATTCACCGAGGGTCGTTGCTTGTAGTCGCTCGTGAACAGCTTGTTTACCGCCATCCCCTCTTGCGCAAACGCCGAGGTGGCGGTTATCAAAGCGATAATAAGAAAAATTACTCGATGTTTCATATCTCGTTGCTATTGTATTACGTTAAAAATCCTCCACACCTTGGAAAAAGTCGGAGAGTTGGTCTTCGGGTGTTTGTCCTTCGATAGCTGAGGCGAAGTCGCTCATCGAAGCTTGCATCTGAGCCAGCACCACCTTCTCGTTGGTGATTTTCTTGCCGCCGATATAAGCCACACATACGTCGTCAGCGCCGCTTGCTGGCGACATCATCCGCCACCCCACAGTCACTGCCACTGCCACCATTGCAGCCACACCTGTTGCCGTCAATCTCTTGAGGAGTCGCTTTTTCTTGTATCGTTGTCGCCCGATAGCCGACAATCCCATCACGGCTCGCAGGTCGTCAAACCCTTCGTCAGCACTCTTCGAGGCTGCAAATCGTCGCAATGCCGTTTCCTCCTCTTCGGTTGTTTCGGCTTCGAAATAGCGGGTGGCAAGTTGTCGCCAATAGTTTAAGTCGTGATTTGTCATTTTGTATAGTTTAAATAACACTGTCTTAGCTTTTTGCGTGCTCGCGAGAGGTGCGCTCTCACTGCCTCCTCTTCCATCTCCAAGAGCGAAGCAATGTCTGCATAGCTACGCTCTTCAAAGTCGCGCATCCGAAGCACCTTGCGTTGCAGCTCGGTGAGATTGTCGCTGATAATCTTTTCCACAAGGAGGCGACTTTCGTTGCGCTCCATTGCTTCCAGAGGCGACGACGAACTGTCTACGGCATCCATTCCTGCATCCAGGCTTTCAGCTCGCGCCACTTCACGATGTCGGTGGGCATCAATGGCAAGGTTTCTCACCGTGGTTTTTGCCAATGCTTCAGCCTCACTGATAGTGTTGATGTTATCGTGCCGCTGCCATAAGCGGCAAAATGCTTCTTGGAGCGCATCGTCGGCATCCTCTTCCGCAGGGAAGAAGCGTGCGGCAAACCGCAGAATTTTGCTGCGGAGTGTCACATAAGCCGATGTCACTGTTTTCTCGCTCATTTATTAGTAAAACGCACAATTCGGCTTTTTGTGACACTCTTCGCAATTTTTTTTAGAACCGATATGGCTTTATGTCCATCGGGCATATTGCACGGAGCAAATTGTTGCGCGCCACATCGCGCCATAGAGAGTAGGTTTCTCTCACCGATTTGCTTCCGGCATACATTTCGGCAATTACGTCGGCACATACATATTTCTCCGCCATCAGTCGTAGCTGTTGAGCCGTCACGGTGCTGTTCCCGCTTACTTCCAGCGTCATGCTCATCAATTCGTCGGTGATTACCACTTCGCCGCTCACCAGCGACACCAAGTCGATAGCCAGCGACACCCACGAATCCTTCACGATTTCCGGTGTGATGTCGGCAACAAAAAAGTCTTCGACAGAAGATAAAGCAAGCACATGACATTGTGCCGCCACACTGTCGATTGTTTTGTTAATGTCTAAGCTGATAGTGATTTTTTGAGTGTTGTTCATGATAATTTTCGCAGTTTTAAAATGATAAGTACTATTATGATTAAAAATATTGCCACCATCACAGTCTGTTCGGATGTGACACTCGGGGATGATTCTATTTGTTGGTTTTTTGCCAACTCTTTACCATCTTTTTCTTGCCTAATCGAGGTCGCGGCATGAATTTTCATGCTGTCGCGCCTCTTGACAACGGCACGTTGTCGCTCAATGCGCCTTATTGCTTGCCGTCCTAAGCTGTCGGGGGAGAAATATTCCACTACAAAGGCTTCAGCCACGGCATCCTCATCATTACGGTTGTCAATGATTACCGCCGTAGTGTCGGCCCTCTCCTTATGAATTTCGCCGTATGATTGACACTCCCGGCGATGCATGCTGCGGCAACTAAGCAGAGCGACGGCGATAGCTATGGAAAATATACACTTTTTCATGGTACAGGATTTTTGAGGCTTGGATATAAGAGATGTAAAACTGCGAGGCGTGTTTCTCAGCCAGTACCGTGGCAAGGGCTTCACCAACTGTCACATCCCGACGTCGCATTTCGTCGGTCACATAGTTGTAAATCTCGTGCCACATACGGCACTTCAGTGGGTTTTTTACCGTTAATTTTCCGCTACGCATCTTGTTAATCACCGATAGGGCATAGTCGTAGCTCACGTCGAAGAGTGGTCGACTTTCCTCTATGACCTTCTTTATCAGTGCTCTACGAGATACATAGTTGCCCGAAAGGATTGCTTCACGATAGGCAAGGCGGAAGTAGTTGACAAATGTGTTGTTTCGTAGTCTTCTGTTGTTAAACATAGTATTTAGATTTTTAATTGGTTTCTGCAAAGGTAGTATCCGAGTTGTTAAAATACAAATATATTATGGTATTTTAACAATGTGGTTTTCCATTTGCAACACTTTTAGAGGTATCGATACAATAAACGGTATAAATAAATCGTTAACACTGAAATAAGTAAAAGAAGATGAAGCATCTCATTATAGCCATATTAGCAGTAGTAATTGCGGCATTACCCTCATGCATCGAAGACGATTTCACCACTTCGAGCAGTGATGTTTTGGCATTTTCCACCGACACCCTCAGCTTCGACACCGTATTTACCGGCGAGCAGACCTTCACTCGGCGCTTCCTTATCTACAATCGCCACAAGAAGCAGTTGCGAGTGGAGCGCATCTATCTGAGTGATATGGTGGAAGGAGTAGACTTTTTCATCAATGTGGATGGCAACACGAGTAAGGAATTTTCAAATGTTGAGATACGTGGCGAAGACAGCGCCTATGTGTTTGTCGAAGCTCGTATTGACAGAAAAAACCAAGCCCTGCCTTTCGATGTGTTTGCACACCTCAACTTTTTGACCAACGGGGTGACGCAGAGTGTGGTGCTACACGCTGCCGGGCAGGATGCCATCAATCTCAGCAACTATCGTGTAGAGCGAAGTGTAGTGATGGATTCCGACATGCCATATAGGGTTATGGACAGCATCGTGGTGGAAAAAGGCGCCTCCCTTTCCATTCTTGCAGGCACTCGTCTATACTTCCACGATAAGGCAAGAATAGTGGTGAGAGGCACATTAAAGATGACGGGCTATTGCGGTAAGCCGGTGACTCTCTGCGGTGACCGTCTGGACAAGGTGGCGGGTGAAATCCCATTTCAGCTGATGTCAGGGCAGTGGGACGGCATCTACTTTGCTCCTGAAAGCTACGGAAACACGATGAAATATGTGGAGATGCAAGGTGCGACAGCCGGAGTGGTGGTCGATTCTTGCGCCATCGACCGACGCAAGCTCTATCTCCTCAACTCGATGCTCCACAACTCCGCCTCGTCGACCCTCAAAGTTGCTCATGCGTGGGTGGAAGCCACCGGCTGCGAGTTTTCCGACTCTCGCGACGGCGTGGTAGACCTTACCGGCGGACGCTATGCCTTCAACAACTGCACCTTCGCCAACTACTATCTTTTTGATGCCATCACCTCTCCGATACTGTCGCTCTACTACCTTCTGCCGGGACAACAGACGGGCGAAGCTCCGCTGATGCAAGCCGACTTCAACAACTGCATAATCTACGGCAATGCCTCCGACATCTCCGAGGGCGACCTCACCGGCTCGCAGGTGTATCTGCGCAATTGCCTGTTGCGCTCAGAAGGTGCCGACGACGACAACTTCATCTATTGTGTGTGGGGTGGCGACCCGAAATTTTTCACCAAGCGTGAAGATTATATCTTCGACTATCGATTGCGCAACGAGAGCGATGCCATCGGCATGGGCGACCCGTTGCTCTGTCCTGCCGATGCCCTCATTGACCGCTACGGCAATCAGCGCTCGCTCGACTCGATAATCGACATCGGCGCTTATGTGTGGATTGAAACCAAAGAAGAAAACTGATGAAAACGGCTATCCTACTCAAAAACTTGAAATTTCGTGCCTTCCATGGGGTGATGCCGCAAGAGCAGAGTGTGGGCAATGAGTTTATGGTTAATGTGAAGGTTTATTACCCTTTTGAAGATGCCATATGTAGCGACTCTCTTGCCGGCACTATCAGCTACGCGGAGATCTATGAGGTAATACGTGGTCAAATGGCTATCCCGTCGGCATTGTTGGAGCATGTGGCGGGACGCATACGCAATGCTCTCGTCGAGAGGTTTCCCGAAATCACCTCAGGTGTGGTGACAATAGAAAAAATGAACCCTCCGATTACGGGTTTTTACGGTTCTGCAGCCGTAGAAATTGAGTGGTAGAGTGAGAAATCGACGGTTTTTCCCACTTTTTTCGCAAAAACTTCGATAAATATTTTTATCGTTGCAGAAAAGCTATTAATTTTGCAGTTCGTGAAGAATAATCTTTGATAATAAAAAATACGAAATAAAAAATGGCAACAAAAGACAAGAAAGAAGCTACTCGCACCACAATCGAACAGCTGAACGAAAAACTCTCTTCGGCAGAACAAAATGTGGAGCACAATAAGAAACTCATCACCTATTCAGTGGTGGTTATCGTGATTTTGGCAGCCCTCGGTTTGGGAGGATATTATTATTTCCAAAGTGCTGACAACGATGCACTCGAAGCTGTGGGCAAAGCCGACATCGAAGCTATGAACGGCAACGACTCCATCGCTCTCAAGCTCTACGAGAAGGCGGCTAAAGATAATAGCGGCAAATATGCCAACCGCGCCGAGCTCGAAGCCGCTCTCATCCTTATGAAAGACAACAAGGCTGCCGAAGCTCTCAAGCATCTTGAAAACTACGATACTAAAGACGCTGTGGTGGGTGCACTTGCTCAAGTGCTCAAAGGCGATTGCTACGTTGACCTTAAGAAATATGACGATGCAATAAATGCTTACAACGACGCTATTTCTACGGCAGAGGGCAACAAGTTTATCACTCCGTTTGCAATGTATAAGAAGAGCGTTGTACTTTCGGCTCAAAAGAAAAATAGCGAAGCTGCTGATGTACTTAAAGCTATTAAGGATAAATATCCTGAATTTACCAGCTCATCAAGCCTTAACATCAGCGAGCTTTATGAGAAGGCTGCTTTTGAAGCTAACGGTAAGAAATAATAATGGAACAATAAAAACAAATGATAATAGTATTTCAACGGGTCGGACTCTCGGGAGAGATTCCGGCTCTGTTTTTTTAAGAGCACAATGGTGGACAACATAATAATAAATACACTGAGCAACGGCATCCGTGCCGTCTACCTCAAACGTCTCGGCAACGTGGGCTTCTGCGGCGTGGCTGTAAACGCAGGAAGTCGCGACGAGGCACATAGATATGGTCTCGCACATTTTGTGGAGCACACCCTTTTTAAAGGCACGCACCGTCGCCGTGCCTGGCACATCATCAATCGTATGGAGCTTGTAGGAGGCGAACTCAATGCTTTCACCTCAAAGGAGGAAACGCTTGTCTATTCGCTCTTCCCGGCGCAACACACCCGGCGTGCACTCGAGCTGATAGCCGACCTTGTGATGAACTCATGCTTCCCCCACAAGGAGCTTGAAAAAGAACGTGAGGTGGTGATTGAAGAAATCCAATCATATCGTGACACTCCTTCCGAAGCTATCTACGACGACTTTGAAGACTATATATTTGATGGCAATGCTCTTGGTCATAATATATTAGGCACTGAAGACTCTCTCCGGCAACTCTCCGGCATCGACTGCCGACGATTTATCTCCGACCTCTATGTGCCCGAAAATATGGTGGTGTTTGGAGTGGGCAACGAGTGTGCTGACGCATTTTTCAAGATGGCTGAGCGATATTTCTCCGCGATGCACCATCCGTTGGTGCGCCCTGAGCGAATCACCCCGGTGGTTGCACAGCCATTCAGCCACATCATAACCAACGACCACCATCAGACTCACTGTGTGGTGGGAGCACCCACACCGGGTATGCACCATGAAAATAAGTATGCCCTTTTGCTTCTCAACAATATGCTTGGCGGTCCGGGGATGAACTCACTGCTCAATGTGGCTATTCGCGAGCGCCGTGGCTATGCCTACACGGTGGAATCGGCTGCGACGCTTTGGAGCGACTGCGGACTACTCTCTATCTACTTCGGTTGCGACAACGCCAACTATCGCAAATGCCTGAAAATCATTAACAACACCCTTGATCACCTTGCCACAACGCGACTATCAGAGCGCGCTATCAGCGCCGCAAAAAATCAGTTTTCCGGACAATTGCTCGTGAGCAGCGAAAGCCTTGAAAGCACTGCTCTCTCAATGGCTAAGGGAGTGATGAACTTCGGCAAGGTGTCGTCGGTGAAAGAGATTGCCGACCGTATCCGTGCCATCTCAGCCGACGAAGTCCGCAATGTCGCCGCCACTATTGCCGGCAAATGCTCAACACTGACGTTTGAATGATTACTATCCGACAAGCATATCTCGCCGATATCGACCGCATCATGCCCCTATATGAGAGGGCAAAACGATATATGCAACTCTCCGGCAATCCCAACCAATGGATTGACGGATATCCGGCACGCAATGACATCCAAGCCGATATCGAAGCTCACCACTGCTTTGTGGTGTGTGACGACGTTGAAATCCTCGCAGCCTTCGCATATATCGAGGGGCATGACCCTACCTACGACCATATCGATGGGGCATGGCTCAACGACAAGCCCTATGCGGTGGTGCATCGCTTGGCTTCATCGGGAAAGCGAAAAGCCATAGGTCGCCTGTGCTTGCAATGGGCGTTGGATAAGTGTGGAAATCTTCGTGTTGACACCCACGCTGACAATCTCACCATGCAGCACATCCTTGCTTCTATGGGATTTACCTACACCGGTATTATCCGCTGCCACAACGGCACCCCGCGACTCGCTTACCACCTTATCAAATAACACAATTAGATTATAATCAACCACATTTAAGTTGGGGGATGTTTATAGTGATGATGATTCAGAAAACTCGTCTGTTGAGTCTGATGAAAACTCGTCTGATTCTGAAGATTGGGATGCAAATGCTAAGGATGAAATGTCTGCTTCACAGTGGGCTCGCTATATGAAGATAACCAACAAAATGGCTTCTGCAGCATCACAAATGAAATAAGAAAGGCATCTACCGACAACCAAGGGAGTTTTATGACTTTTTGTACTCCCGTGATATTAGAAACAGAGGCGAGCTAATCAACTGCTCGCCTCCGTTTTTATATTCATTGTGAAACAGGCTCTAAAACTTTAGCCACTTGAAGATTTCTTTAAACGATGGCTTTTTGCCATACATCAAGATGCCTATGCGATAGATGCGCGAACCTAAATAGGTGAGGGCGATAGCTGTGGCATAGAGGAGAGCCACCGAAATGATTTCTTGATAAAGAGGCACTCCAAAGGGGATGCGCACCATCATCACTATCGGGGAGGTAAACGGCACAAACGAGCACCAGAACGCCATCGGTCCGTCGGGATTCATCGAGCTGTAGAAGCCTACGTAAAAAGCAAATACCATAACAATCATCACCGGCATCATCATTTGTCCGGTGTCTTGCTGGTCGTTGACGCTGGCGCCGAGAGCTGCAAGGATTGAGGCATAAAGCAAGTAGCCGCCCACAAAATACAAGACAAAGAGGGAAATGATTTCAAGCAGCGGCAACTGCGAGATGATGGCAAAAATCTTCATTCCGGCATCCATATCAGCGCCTTGCATTGCGGTCATATCGCCACTGCCAAACATAGCCACTCCGGTCATTGTGCCGCCAATAGCCATAACAGAAGCAATAATCACCGCCCAAATCAACACTTGAAATACGCCCACCAATCCGATACCAATAATTTTTCCCATCATTAATTGGAACGGTTTCACGCTCGACACCATTAGTTCTACAATGCGGTTAGACTTTTCTTCGCTGACACTCTGCAACACCATTGCGCCATATGCCATAACAAACATATAAATCACAAAAGTGAGTAGCATACCCACCCCCGAAAGGAAGTCGGACATCGACTGACGTTCGCCCTCGTCGGTCCAGCGTATCTTTTCCACCTCTACAGGAGTCTGCACGTCGTCGATGATAGCGTCCAGCTCCGGAATATTATATTTGGCAAATTTTTGGCGTTGCACCACGTCAGTGAGGGTGCTATTCACCAAGTCGGAAAGGTCGGAGGGTATCTCTTCCTGCGAATAGAGAGCCGCCGAGCCGGGCTTTTCACTAAGGTCGGCGGTGATAAGCAGCACGGCAGCCACATCGGTGGAGTCGCTGCGCATCTGTGGGGTCATCTTTTCGGTGGGTACAAACAGATACTTGTCGTTGCTCTTAAATTCCGCTTGATACAGTCCGGTTTGGTCAACCACAGCCACCGTCTTTTTATCGCTACTCTCAATGAGCGACAGCAGCAACGGCAGAAACATTAATGCCGACATCAAAAACGGCATCAAGAGGGTCATAATGATAAACGACTTTTTCTTAACCCTTGTGGCAAACTCACGTTGCGTCACAATCCATATCTTACTTTTCATAATCATCAACAATTAATCATTATTACCCACCACACGAAGAAAAATATCATTCATCGAAGGCACTTGCTCGGCAAAAGTACGGATGTCGGCACTCTCCGATAGTAAGCGAATGAAATCGGCATTTGTGCCGTCATACGTCTTCCGCAACACATAGCAAAGATTTCCGCCACGCTTCTGCTGCGAGCATATCTCATACTTGTCGGTCATCACGGGCAGAGTGGCGCTGTCGCTCACCACCACGTCGTAGAGTCCGCTACGATAACGGCTTCTCACTTCTTCCACAGTGCCGCTTAGCGCCACACGGCTATGGTCGATAAGAGCGATGTCGTCACACACCTCCTCCACCGAGCTCATATTGTGGGTGGAGAAAATGATAGTGTGACCTTTGTCGCGCAATTCCAAGATTTCCTTTTTCAGCAACTCGGCATTCACAGGGTCGAAGCCCGAAAAGGGCTCATCGAAAATCAAAAACTCCGGCTCGTGGAGCACGGTAATGACAAATTGCACCTTTTGTTGCATGCCTTTCGACAGCTCTTCAAGTTTCTTGTTCCACCAGGGATTGATGTCAAACTTGTCAAACCATTGCCTCAGCCTTTTTGTAGCGGTGCGGCTATCCAACCCTTTGAGGCGAGCAAGATAGACGGCTTGTTCGCCCACCTTCATTTTTTTGTAAAGACCTCTCTCCTCCGGCAAATAACCGATACGAGCCACATCGGCATCGGTCATCTCTCTATCACCGAGCATCACGACACCCTCATCGGGCATCGTGATACGATTGATGATTCTGATAAGAGTGGTTTTACCTGCTCCATTAGGGCCAAGCAGTCCAAACACTCTTCCGGGTTGCACGGAGATGCTCACTCCATCGAGAGCTGTATGGGTGGCGAAGCGTTTCACCACTCCTCGTGCTTCCAAAATCTGATTCATAAATATTCTTGTTTTGTTTTCAGTTTTTACAAAGATAAGTAAAATTTTAATTTACACCTTCACTTTTAGCCTTACGAGAGGGGTCATCGTTCTTTTCAATGCGTTTGGCTTGGAACATCTTTCCGGCATTGAAGTTGTAGGTGAGCGAGCAATGAACGGAGAGCGGCATTTCCACCTTCGTTTCCGACACATATCCGGCTGCGGAGTTGATGCTGAATCGTGAGGGCTTCCCGAGGATGTTGTTCACGCCTACTGAAGCGTTCCATTTGCCGTTGGCAAACGACTTTTTGAGGCTTGCATTGAGGAAGTGCATTGAGTTCACATTGATTTCGCCTGAAGTGGTTTTGTGGCGGTAGAAGTATTGTGTGGTGAAGTAGAAGTCGGCGGGCAGTTGGATGCCGACGCTGCCGTTGGCAAAAAATTGGCTGTTATAGTTGAGGTCGCCACCCACATTCAGTCGTTCTCCCTGATAGATATAGGTGAGTCCGGTGTTGATGGTGAGCCATTTTGTGGGTTGCAACGGGATGCCGAGGTATGCACCATAGGTGTAGAAGTTTTCGGCATTGAGTGTGGTAAACAGCACATTATGTGGATTCTCCGGGTCGACCATCGAGCCTTGCATCATAGGGTCTTGCTTGATAGCAGCCCATACGGTGAACGAATACTTATATTTCATCACGGCAGTGAGGGTGATATTGTTTTCGTAGGAAGGCTTCAAGTCGGGATTGCCACATTGATAGAAGTAGTCGCTGGCTTGAAACTTCACAGGGTTGAGTGCCCAAAACGACGGGCGAGAGATGGAGCGTGAATATTGTAAGGTGAGGTTGTTGGCTCCGGCTTCATCGAGGAGCAACGTGAAGTTGGCGTTTGGGAAAATGTCGAAGTAGTTTTGTTTCACTATCGAGCCGTGACCACCGGCATCGGTTGCCTCTCCGCGCAACCCGACG
This sequence comes from bacterium, assembly GCA_004561555.1. GTDB lineage: Bacteria > Bacteroidota > Bacteroidia > Bacteroidales > Muribaculaceae > Limisoma. The sequence continues at coordinate 15,619 of SFVH01000009.1, read as the reverse complement.
GTAGCCATAAAGCGTCCGAGATGAGTGGAAGCCTTGGCATAAACACCATAGATATTTTCGGTGTAGTTTTCGTCGTAGTTTCGTGACGTTTCCACTCGCCAGGGCAGCATGTCGCCCAATCGCGACTCATAGTAGGCATCGTTGTCCATTTTGTTGCGGGTGTATTTCATTCCGGCTGCCATATTCCATTTCGGGTTAAAGATTTTGTTAAAATCGTAGGAGAAGTTCATCACGTCAAAGTTGGTATGTTCCAAGCTCCACGACAGCGAGTCGGACGCCACTCCGAGATAATCTTCACGGTGCTGGTTATTGTCTTTTCGGCTACGGTTGTCAGAGCGGTTGTAGTTGGCGATAAACTTCATGTTGGAGCCTTGATTGTCGAGGCGATAGGTGTAGTTAAACGTTGCGTCGAAATTGGCGTTTATATCCTTTGTGCCGTAACGCCCCAGCAGAGCGTCAGCCTCTCCGTTGGCATATAAGAAATTGGCGTTGGTAGAGGTTAATGCAGGATTGCGAAAGCGGAAGTAGCTCAACTCCAGACCGAAAGCATTTTTCTCGTTAGGGTCGTAAAACACACCTGCTTGTGCGTTGCCCACAATAAGATTGTCGGCATCAAGAACTGTAGTGGTGTTGTATATATCCCCGTTTTCGTAGTGGTTTACTTCTTCCATGTTGCGAGTCATCTTCGGGAAATAAGTCATATTGGCATTAAGATTATAGCTCCACTTTCCGTTTTTGATGTTGATGGCAAATGAAGGATTAAGGGTGGTCATATCCTTGCCGGTATCTACCGACATACCAACATTCCCCATCACGCCGTCGGCACGATTGCGCTTCAAGGTGATGCGTATGATACCTGCCGAAGTGTCGGCGCTGTATTCGCTTCCGGCTTGCGGTATCACTTCCACCTTGCTCACATCCTCAGCACGCAGCGACTTCAAATAGTGTTGCAGCTGGTCGTTGTCGAGTTTTAGCTCGCGGTCGTTGACATACACTTTCACACCGCTTTTGCCGTAGATAGCCACTTTGTCATCGTCAATCCACACCCCCGGAGCTTCTTGTAGCAATTCTTTGCCATTCTTTCCGATGGAGGCAGGCATGTCTTCCACATTCACCACAAAACGGTCGGGAAGGCGACGGATGGCAGAGGCTCTCACCTCTACACCTTCGAGCGCCACTCCGCTCTCTTGCATCGTTACGTCAAGTCGGGTAGCCCCTTTCACTTCTATTTCTTTTTCTAAAGGTTCCAATCCGAGAAGCGAAAAACACACTTTGTAGCGCCCTTCCGGCACAGAAAAGCGGTAGTTGCCGATGCTGTCGGTTACGGCGCCGCCTTGTTCGCGCTCATTGTTGAGAGCCACTATGGTGACAAACTCCACCGGACGACCGTCGTTGTCGGTCACTTGTCCGGCGAGTTCATCTGCCTTTGCATAGCCTGAAGCCATGATGGCGGCGGCCACGACTGAGAAAATTGTCTTGTTCATTGTGTTTTATTGTGTTTTATTTGTTATTCTGAAATTTGTTGTATAAAACTTTGATGTCGTCGATAGTAATGCCGAGGAGGTCCATACGGCGAAACAATTCGGGAAGGTCGCCCTCTTCAAATTCGCGTCGGCGAAGGCTGCATATTTCTTTTTTTGCACCATCGGCAACAAAATAGCCCAAACCGCGACGGTTGAAAATCACTTGTTGTTGTTGAAGATAGTCGAAAGAGCGAACAACAGTGTTGGCGTTGACCTCCACTTGGGCGGCATATTCTCTCACCGAGGGGATGCGTGCCTGCTCGGAATAGACGCCTTGCAAGATTTCATCCATAATGCGTTCGGCGATTTGTAAGTATATTGGTTTACTGTCTTTAAAATTCATAATCAGCGTTTTTTTGAAATGGGACACATACTGATGATTTGGCGACGCTTATATAATTGATAGGTCACTATCCAATTTGCAATGGTCAGCACTCCGGTGATGATTCCCATCAATATAAGCATATTCGGTACATTATAAATATCTTCCTTCATTGATGCCACGATAAACCATCCTATTGAGAAATTTATCAACGAGGAGATGACAAACATCATTGTGAGCGATTTGACAAACACATGTTTGCGCCAGAGGCTGCTGCCAAGTGCAAAGACGGAGAAAATCCATGAGGTGGTTGTAATCGAGCAAAAAGCACCTACAACCGTCATCTCGATATCAATGAGATTGCCTGCATCATCCACAAATTTGCTGTGTATTTCAGGCACGAAGGTGTGGTGAATGACATATACGAACATTGAGGAGTCGCCTTGAATGTCAAACATCGGGCGAAGTGCGAGGAATATCACCTCGGTAGCAGCTAAAGCCACAAGCACCATAATGATATATCCCACCGTGGCAATCACTACTCGAGAAAGAAACTTCTCGCTGCGAGTGGCGGGAAGCATCATCGCATTTACCGCACGCGTCTTTGACGAAAACGACTTAAGCACCTCGGATGCCATCACCCAGCTACCTACGACAAAGATAAACATAAACCACGACTGAAACCAGTTGAGCACTTGCATATCATAGACTCCAAAGGGATGTCCCATAAATAATCCTATCAGCAAGCCGCCTGCGAGCAAACCTAACACTGCCAGAGTTTTAAAAGATAAATCTTTCCAATCTTGCTCAATATCATGGCGAAGCACCATTAACAGGCGGCTGAAGCTGAAGGTATCTTTAGTTGTTGTTATCATATTTCTTATTATTTAAGTTGTGAGCGGGTGAAAAAACGATAGGCTAATATCCAGTTGATGAGTGTCCATGCCGACACACCCCATTCTATCATCTCGGTGTTGATATATGATACATCGGGCACTAAGTCGAAAATTCCAATGATGGTTATCACCATAATAATACCTACTGCTATTGTGCGTTGCCCGGGGTAACGTCGCCATAATGCGCTGCCTGCCACAAAGAAGCTCTGCATCCACAAGAAAAACAGAAGGGTGGTGCTGACGGCAATGCCTCCATGGTCGATAAATACCGTTTTCCCGGCAAGCATTTTTATCATTAATGTCATTATCCATTGGTCGTAGTCTGCAGGAAGTGAAAACATCGGCTGTAGCAAGTAGATGCGCACTGCGTCGGCAAGGAAGAATCCGGCAAGGGCTTGAATGGCAAGAGCCACTGTGACTTCAAAGGTGTTAACGACAAACTTCTCAAGGTGTGTGGCGGGAATTGTCAAGTAGGCGGTGCGCTTGGGCTTGGTGTTCATCGACGAAAACATCATTGCCGAATTGATAGCCACACCGGCTGAAATCAATGCCACCAATATAATCATCACACGATTGGCAAAGTCTTCAAATGATGTGAAGTCGCCAAGCCATAACAACGACAACGTCAAGACTGTCATGGCAGCAAATGCTGAAGCGGTATTGCCTATCCATGCTTCGGGAGAATGGCTATAGTCGAGCTTGAGCAAATACCAAATGCGCTTGATGCTGAATCTATCCATTGTTGTCGGCTTTTATTGCTTCTTCTACAGCCTTGCGGTTGGAGAGGAGAGAGTTAAATAATGTCTCGAGATTGAGGGTGCTTTCTTCGCCATAGCGGTTGGGATAGACCACACTGTTGCCTTGCAACGATGGTTGACTGTAGAGTGAGCCATCGGTGGGCTCGCCCACAGGCTGCTCCACAAAGAGGAGTTTCTCGCTCACCATTGCCGTAGAGCAATCCATAATCAGCTTTCCGCCGTCCACCACAAGAATGTGGTCTAAAAGATTTTCCACATCTTTCACTTGATGGGTGGAGATAATGATGCTGCGGCTATCGCTCATGTTGGATGCAATCACTTTGCGCATTTGGCTCTTCGAGGGAATGTCAAAACCATTGGTCGGCTCGTCCATTAAGAGCAAGCGGGCTCCTGTGGCAAGAGCAAAACACATCAACGCTTTTTTCTTTTGTCCCATCGACAGCTCGTTGAGCTTCAGATTGATGTCCATGTCAAAGTCGCGAAGACAACGCTCAATAATCTCATCGCTAAATCGAGGATAAAAAGGCTTGTGAAGATTGATATATTGCTTCATCGTAATTGCAGGAAAGGAAAACTCTTCCGGCACGATAAAGATGTCTTGCATCATAGAGGGAAGACGGTCGAATGTGCGCTTGCCCGACATCGTCACTTCGCCGCCTTGCGGACGAAGCAAGCCGCTCATCAAATAGAGCAATGTGGATTTGCCCATGCCGTTCTTGCCGAGTAATCCGTAGATGCGTCCCGGCTCTATTTTCATCGAAAAGCCATCAAACAAAAGAGGCTTACGATGGCTATAACCAAACTTTAAATCTTTAATTTCCAACATATTATTTATAATTTTTAATTTTGTTTCTTAGTGTATTAGTTGATTAGTACACTGCAAAGGTATATGCAAATTTTTTAAATGCAAACGAAAATCAAATATTTAACTTATGTTAACCATTGAAATTACTATATATCAATAACAAAAAGGGCTTGGTTACGAAAATTTAAACTAAAAGGATTTGCTAACGCCGAAATATGGCTTATCTTTGCAAACAGAAATAAGCCTATTCACTTAAAAACATACAGACTATGCCTACGAAATGTATTGGTATCTTAACTTCGGGAGGTGATGCTCCCGGTATGAATGCAGCGATACGCGCCGTCACTCGCTCTGCAATCTTCAACGGGATTGCTGTAAAGGGCATTTATCGTGGTTATAGAGGATTGGTAACTAACGAAATAGTTGAGTTTCGCACTCAAAACGTGTCGAACATCATCCAAATGGGCGGCACTATCTTGAAGACCGCACGTTGCGCCGAATTCAGAACAGAGGAAGGAAGAAAAATCGCATACGAAAATATGACAAATGCCGGCATTGATTCGCTCGTGGTTATCGGTGGTGACGGCTCACTCACCGGTGCGCGCATCTTTGCCACCGAATATAATGTGCCGATTGTGGGACTTCCCGGCACAATCGACAACGACTTGTATGGCACCGACACAACTATCGGCTACGACACCGCTCTCAACACCATTATGGAATGTGTCGACAAAATACGCGACACCGCTACATCTCACGAGCGTCTATTCTTTATTGAGGTAATGGGTCGTGATGCTGGTTTTCTCGCTCTCAACGGCGCTATTGCAAGCGGTGCCGAGGCAGCAATCATCCCGGAGATTTCCACTGAGGTTGACCAACTCGAAGAGCTCATCAAAAACGGTTTCCGCAAGAGCAAAAACTCGTCAATCGTACTCGTGGCTGAAAGTCCGATTACCGGCGGAGCAATGGCTCTCGCCGAACGTGTGAAAAACGAATATCCGCAATACGATGTGCGTGTGTCAATCCTCGGACACTTGCAACGTGGCGGCTCTCCGACAGCCCACGACCGTATTCTTGCTTCTCGCATGGGTGCAGCAGCTATCGATGCTCTATTGGAAGACCAACGCAACGTGATGATTGGTGTGGTAAACGACGAAATCGTTTATGTACCATTCTCTAAGGCTATCAAGAAGGATAAGCCTATCAATCGCGAACTGCTCGACACTCTCCGACGTCTTTCTATATAGAGGGAGGAAAAGGAGGATATCCTTCAGCGATATTTTTATTGTATATAATGTTTTTATAATCAATAGATTGCCGATAGGGTTGATGTGATACAGTGATTTTTTTGCTGAAAAATTTGCACATATCGGAAAATCATTGTAACTTTGCATCGCTTTTAGGACGAAGAGTCTTTTAAGTTAGGATTGTCTTATGGTGTAATGGTAGCACTGCAGTTTTTGGTTCTGCCTGTCCTGGTTCGAATCCGGGTAAGACAACAAAATCGGTAGCCGACGAGGTTGCCGATTTTTTTATTACAAAAAATCACCAAAAAATGATTACCATCCAAGAAGCCTCACTTGAACACGTTACCCACATTGCCCGCTTGATAATGGAAGCGATGAATCACGAATGTTGCCAAAATTTCGCCGGCGACAATCACACCCTTGACGACTTCCGCCGAGTGATGGAGCGATTGGTGGCTGCCGAAGAGTCGCAATATAGCTATCGCAACACCCTTGTGGCAATCGATGACGGGGAAGTGGCAGGGTGCATTGTGGCGTATAACGGAGCCGACCTTCACAGGCTGCGCCGAGCGTTTATCGCTGAGGCAAAAGCATCGTTTGGCATCGACTACAGTAATATGGACGACGAGACGCAAGAAGGCGAGTTATATCTCGATAGCCTTGCCGTAGACAGCAACCATCGTCGCAAAGGCATTGCCACGATGCTCCTCAATGCCGCCACCGAAAGGGCACGTCGCCTCGGCATCCCTGCTGTCGGGCTGCTTGTAGACAAGGGCAATCCCAACGCCGAGCGGCTCTACACCGCCATTGGTTTCCGCTATGTCAACGACACCGAGTGGGGAGGACACCCTATGCGACATTTGCAGAAATCCATATAAACGAAGACGGGTGCAAGCTATTGATAATGATTAATGCGGATGATAGAATAATTGAAAAAATTGGTACATTTGATGCAAAACCCCTAATTGTCAGATAAGCACATCATAGCTTGTGTGATTCATACAAAAAGGGAAGCCCGGTTTATCACGGACTTCCCATAATTGTTTTGTGAGAGAATACGACATCCCCAATGATGTTAGGGGAGGATGACGGGAAGCTGGATGAGCGACAACCACTTTTCGGGGTCTTCCTGATTCCAGCAGCCATCAATGTAGCAAGTGCGCGGTGCACCGGCAATTTGATAGCCCTGCTCTTCGGCATACTTAAACAGCTCGACATACGACTGATAGAAGCGGTCGTAAGGACCCACATGCTTCATGCAAAGGGCGGTGGGCACTGCCGGAAGCCGTTTGAATGTGATAATGGCTGAGTCTTCGCCGGCTTCTTCCACTTGTTCGCAATATTCGATATCGATGTCTTTAGGCTTATACTCTTTGTCGTGTTCGATGGTGAAGCAATAACCCGGGGGTGGGCATTTGCAGCCCAGGCGTTGCATCTCCGGTCCGATTACGTTGACACACATAGCACCGATTGCATCATAGTTTTCCACTACTTCGCGATGTGAAGCAACGATGATTTCCGGTAGCGACTGAATTGAAAATTTCTCCATGATTAAAAGTTGTTTGCGAGAATCGGCAAGCACTGCCAACCGAAGGCGACGTTGTTCCAGCTCCCGAAGTTGGCGACGGCAGTCGTCAATCTTTGCTTCGAGGATTTCGAGCGAGGGTGTGTGGGTGTCGTCATCGTAGATGTCTTTGATTTCGTCGAGGCTAAAGCCCAGCGACTTCAAATCTTTGATGGCATTCAACCTCTGCATCTGCTCCATGCGATAGTAGCGGTAGCCCGTAGCTTCATCGACCTCATCGGGCAGGAGCAGCCCTATTTGCTCATAGTGGCGCAGCGTCTTCACTGTGGTTTGCATCAGTCTTGAAAATTCTCCGATTTTTAATTTGATTTCTGTTCTCATTAGTCCGTACGGGTTTAATTCTTATCGATGCTGCAAAATTATACTATGCCCTAAGGGACGAGTCAATAGCTTCTTTTGACTTTAACACTTCTTTAACATATCAAAAATAATGGCTGCTCCGGGAAATTGCCGATGCAGCCATTGCTATTTGTAATAAGCCATGTAGGGATTACAATCCGAATGCTTCTTTCACCTTGTCCACATAGTCGAGCTTCTCCCAGGTGAACAGCTCTACTTTCATCACCTTATCACCATTGTATTTTGAATAAAATGGTTTTTCAATCACTTGTGGTTGGCGACCCATGTGTCCGAATGCCGCCGTTTCTTGATAGATGGGTTGGCGAAGCTTCAGGCGACGCTCTATGGCTGCCGGACGCATATCAAAAATCTTAGATACGCGTTTTGCAATTTCAGCATCGCTCATATTGACTTTCGCCTTGCCATAAGTGTTGACGTAAAGGCTTACGGGTTGCGCCACTCCGATGGCATATGCCACTTGCACCAACGCTTCGTCGGCTACTCCTGCAGCAACGATGTTTTTAGCGATGTGGCGTGCCGCATAGGCTGCCGAGCGGTCGACCTTTGAGGGGTCTTTGCCCGAAAATGCGCCACCGCCGTGAGCGCCGCGACCTCCATAGGTGTCTACGATAATCTTTCTGCCGGTGAGCCCGGTGTCGCCGTGAGGGCCGCCAATCACAAATTTGCCTGTAGGATTGACGTGCAATATTAAGTTGTCGTCAAACATTTTTTGTGTCGCCTCGGGAAGCTCTGCAATGACCTGTGGCAGAAGGATGTTTTTCACATCGTGATATATTGTGTCAAGCATTTGCTTGTCGGCAGCATCTTGAGCGGCTTGGCTGTGGTCACGAGGCAAGATAAACTCGTCGTGCTGTGTGCTCACCACGATGGTGTGCACTCTCACCGGACGATTGTTTTCGTCATATTCCACTGTCACTTGGCTCTTGGAGTCGGGACGCAGATAAGTCATCTCCTTACCTTCGCGACGTATGGCTGAGAGTTTGCGGAGGATTGCATGCGCCAAATCGAGAGTGAGTGGCATATAGTTGGAAGTCTCATTGCAAGCGTAGCCAAACATCATGCCCTGGTCGCCTGCTCCTTGGTCTTCGGTATTTGCACGCTCCACGCCGCGATTGATGTCTGCGCTTTGCTCGTGGATAGCATTTAGCACACCACACGATTCGCCATCAAATTTATATTCGCCCTTGTTGTAGCCGATTTCGTTTATCACTCGGCGTGCCGTCTCCATAAGGTCGATATAAGCTTCCGACTTCACTTCGCCGGCTATCACCACTTGCCCGGTGGTGACGAGTGTCTCACATGCCACCTTCGACTCCGCATCGTAGGCAAGTAATTTATCAACGATGGCATCCGAGATTTGGTCAGCCACTTTGTCGGGGTGCCCTTCCGACACCGATTCAGATGTAAATAGATAATTCATACTTTCCATTTTTGATTTAAAGTGGAAAAGCTAATAGGCTGAAATGCTCTGAGGGGGAGAATTGCAGTTTTAGCATTTTTTATTGTGGTTGCAAGCAGCCAAATTTTTCCACATAGGTTAATACTTCATTTTGTGGTGCAAAGGTAAATATTTATCCTCACACCTACAAATTTTTCTCAATGAATGATAGTCTTGTCTTCTCATTCCAAAATAGTGAATTGCTATGGTGTGCTAAATTTGTCGCTCTTACACATTATATATGAAATATTTAGTAGCTTTGCAATCCAAGCAACTAACTCTGAAATGCCCCAAAAAAACAGGAGATACAGCATGACCGCAAATTCTACCTTTTGTTCCTGATTATGAATAAGTGTACGAGTTCGGGCATAATTTGACTTGGACACACTGCCGTCGAGCTCTCGCAAATAAAGGTGCGGTCTCAACTCTGAAAGATTCCCCCCCCCCTAACGCAACGCCTTGGAGGAGGCTCCGGTGCATCGTCGTTAGTAGCAGCCGGTTATTTGTTTGCAATGTTGTTTTTTGTGCAATAAACGGGCATAATTATTGTGATTTCAGCGAAAAATTAAGAAAAATCCATATTTTCTATTGGTTTATTATTAAAATTTGGTATCTTTGCGTGCTTATTTGTCGGGTCGGTTGTCGATTCGACTCTTGCTAATAAAAATAAAAACAATAAAATAAATGGCAACATTAGAGAAAATTCGGAAAAAATCCGTACTACTGCTCATCATCATTGGTGGCGCTTTGTTGGCGTTCATCTTGGGTGACCTTCTTAACAATCAAAGTATTTTCGGCAGAGGCACTACTGTCGCTGAAGTTAACGGAACGGAAATCGACTATCTGAAAGATTTCCAAGAGCTTTATGCTCAAGCTTCTGAAAATTCAGCTCAACAAGGCAATAGAGAGCAAGATGCCGCCGTATTGCAAAATCAAGTGCTTCAACAACTCATTATGAAGACACTTATGGACCAAGAATACGACGACTTGGCTATCAATGTCACCGATGCCGAATTGTCCGACTATATGTTTAAGGTTATGCCGATGCAAGACCGCAACTTTGCGCAATTCATTCAAAGTTTGGCTCAACAGATGTCTGCTAAAGAAAAAGCAGCAAGCCTCTTGTCCAACTCGGCTTCTACCGACGCTATGGTGCAAAACATACACAAAATCGTGTTTAACCCCACAGCTTTCGGCTTCACAAACCAAGACATGGAGGGGGTGAAAGCTGCATGGATTAACTACGAAAACAATGCCGCCGAGCAATTAAAAAACATCAAATTTCAACGCCTCCTTTTCGGCTCTCTTTATGCCAACGCTTTGGAGCGTGAGTCTTTGAAAGAAAGATACAACAATTCTTATGCGGTAAAGACCGTGATGGTGCCTTATGTCACTATCGATGACAAAGATTATGCCGTTAACGATGCGGAAATCAATGCCGCTTATGATAGTCACAAAGAAATGTTTGCTATCGACCAAGAGCTGCGTCGCGCTTATTTCATTGCGGTGCCTGTGGCTCCTTCCGACAACGACTTGGCTGAGGCTGACAAATTTCTTGCAAAGGTTGACTCCACTCTCAAAGCCACTACCGGCATTGATGCCGTGCGCAATATGGGAGAGCTTACTGTCGAAGAAAAGGAATATCGCAAAAACGAGCTTTCTCGCGGTGGTGTAGGTCTCGCCGAATTTGCCGACTCTGTGGCTGTAATGGCTGTATCGAAGGTTTACAATTCAGCCGACGACCGCATCATTTATCGCCTTCTCAACAAGACCGAGATGGCAGACTCTGCTACTCTCGTGCTTGTGCAAGTAGCAGGCGACAAGAAGCATCAAGATGATGTGCTCGCCACTCTTAACAGCGGAAAGTCGATTGATGAAATCGTGAAAGCCGACTCTACGGTAGTTGCTAATCCCGACTCTGTGAAAATCGACTTGGTAAATTATGTAAACCAAGGCTCAATGACTGCCGACCAACGCAGCAAAGTGATTAATGCCGGTGCTGACTTCTTCGTGTTTGACAACAATGCTCAAGGTGCTATGATTGCCAAAGTAGTGGGTCGCGGTGGTGTAAAGACCATTTACAATGTAGCAAAACTTACCTACAAGGTAGCTCCTAGCAAGACCACTCGTCAAAATCTTTTGAACGACCTTCAGAAATATGTCGATGCCAACAACAACGCTCAAGCATTCTTCGACAATGCCTCTAAGAGCGAGAAACACTATCAAGCTCAATCAGTGATTTTGAGCTCCGACCAACCAATGATTGGCGGCATCAAGTCGACTGCCAAGTTGGTGAAGTGGCTCTTCACAGAAGCTGAAAAGGGTGAAGTTTCGGCTATTCAAACCGAGCAAAACAATGACAACCTCGTAGTAGTGGCTTTGGCTGACATCTACGACGGCGATTACATCCCTGTCACCGACTCCGATGTGAAAGCGCAATGCGAAACATTCGCTCGCAACGAGAAAAAAGGCAACGCCTTGGTGAAGAAATATGGCAATGTTAAGGATATCAATGCCTTCGCAGCTGCAACCGGCAAACCCGCCCAAACAATGACCATCGGCGGTGGCCGTCCGGCTTTCGAGCCTATGCTTGGCGGTCGCGTCTCTTTGGCTAAAGCAGGTCAGTTCTATGGACCGTTGAAGGGCGAGTCGAGTGTGTTTGGCTTCGTTGTTGAAGCTAAGAATCCCGCCGCTGCCGACAAGAAAGACGACAAGGCTGTGAGCGATATCTATTTGCAATATTTGTATCGCGAAATGCAAATGAACTTCTACGATTTGATTAAGGGTGAGAAGGAAGTAAAAAACAACATTGTGGACTTCCGCTAATCCTTTTTCAAATGCCGAAAACTCGAGAATTCAATTCCTTTAAATAAAGTTTTCATAATAAGCTATTAAGTGGTGTCGTCGAGAATGTAGATTCCAAAACGAAGTGCAACATAGAGGAAGCTACATTACTGTAGATTCAAGGGAAAGCGTTAACCTTGCCCCGTGAATCGAATAGGAGGCGAGCTCTGCTGAGGAGCAACTCGACCAAGCAATAGATTCAACCACCACGCTGAAAACGTGGAAACAGACGGGGCTGTCATTCGGCGGCTCCGTTTTTATGATTTTAGAAGGCGTTATGGCTAAGAAAACCTTTCCCCATCGTGGCAATACAAAAAAATAAAAGGGAGACCGTTCTTCCCGAAAGGAACTGACTTCAGACTTGTCACCCAAGAACAAGTCAATAGAGCACAATATCAAATCAACGAAAGACCAAGGAAGAAATTAGACTTTTCAACTCCCAAAATTGAGTTCTTCAGAAAGATTCGCTAATTTTGCACTTGCCACTTGACTCTACAATAGAGTTTTTTGGTGTTGGATTTGTCAGGACGCGATTTATTAGTTACCTTCGCAAGGTAAAAAGCAATAAGGTTTGTGACAGCACTTTACCCGGCGACAACGGCCATATCTCGACGTATACATTTTTACATTAAATATTTATACTTTCATAATGAATCCTTTTCATCGCGTTTCGTTTAAGGCATTACAGCGGCTATCACTTGCCACCATGTTTATGGTAATGTCAATTGCAGTAGCACGTCCGGCAGGAGCCTCGGCCCAGGACAACGTCTACACCATCTACTTCGACAACACCGACGGGTGGGAAAAAGTGTACACCTGGGTGTGGGACCGTAACGACGGCAACCGCAACTACACCGGCAACTCATGGCCCGGCGTGGAAATAAGCCTTTCGGCCGACTATCCCAAGCTCTACTCCTACACCTTCACTTGCGACAACGCCAATCCCGACCTCTGTTGCATCTTCAACAACGGCGTGACATCATCATCGAAAGTCCAGACCGACGACATGCCGCTCAACAACGGCCACGTCTACTCCATCGCTAACAAAGGCACCGACCTCGGTCCGGCAAGCGAATACACCGGGGGGAGCGGCGACATCGCCTCAGGCAGCATCGGCTCGTTCATAAGCGCCGTGAATGCCGGCGGCACCGTCACCATCACCGGCAACAAAGGGGGCAAACTGATGATTACCCCCTACGCCCCCGACATTGTCAAAATCTTCACCCTGCCCGAGGCGCTTGCCAATGCCAACGACGACACAGCCCGCGAACGGCACAGCATATCAGTAGTAGCCACCCCCGGCGCCTCCTACACTACCACCGAGACCGATAGCGAATACCTCGTCAACGTGGCCGACGGCGTCACCGTAAGCGTTGACAAGGCCACCTGCAACGTCACATTCCGCTACGGCAACGACGTGGTACTTGCCGAGAACGGCGGCCTTATCAACAACCCCGGGCGGCGCACCGTGAAATTTGCCGCTATGGCCGACGACGCCTTCTACGGAGCCGGCTACAACGGCAAAACTACCGACATCGGTTCCCAATCATGGCGCATGCGCAACACGCAGACCGGCGGATGGAACGCCTCATGGTCGGCACCCCACAATATATGCATACCCTACTACCTGTCGACCAACGGCTACGGCGTGCTCTTCGACGACCACTACATCGACGCCGAGATGACCCCGTCGGCCGACGGCTCAACATACAGCACCACGTCGGCCAACCCCATCGCCTACTACTTCGTGGGTGGCGGCTCTATGGAGAAAGCGATGCAAAACTATCACACGCTCACCGGCCACCAGCCGCTGCCACCATTCTGGGCCCTGGGATACATCACATCGCGCTACGGCTATCATTCCGCCAACGAGGCCGCAAACACTATAAGCCGCATCAAGAAGGAGTCGCTGCTGCCGCTCGACGGCATCGTCTTCGACCTGTACTGGCAGGGCGCCACCAATGCCGGGATGGGCAACCTCGAATGGTACACCCCCAAATTCCCCAACCCCATACAGATGCTTGCCGACTTCAAAGCCCAAAACGTCAACGCCATCTGCATCACCGAGCCTTTCTTCACCAGCGACGCCGCCACCAACTATAACTACCTCAAGAACAATGGCTACCTCGCCGACGAAGCCGTGGGTGACATGACATGGCTCACCAACAACCCCGTGGGCCTCATCGACGCCTCCAACGAAGACGCCATGCAGTGGATGGGCGAATTTTACAAACGCCACACCCTCAACGGCTTGGCTGGATGGTGGCTCGACCTGGGCGAACCCGAGCGCCATTTCCCCTCCAACTGCCACCATGCCGGCGGCACCTGCCAGCAGATACACAACGAGTTCGGAAGCCTCTGGATAGAAAGCGTCTACAAAGCGCTCACCGAAGTCGCGCCCAATATGCGCCACCTGCTACTACCTCGCTCTGGCACCGCAGGGATGCAACGCTTCAGCACCTTCCCCTGGACCGGCGACATACAGCGTTCGTGGCTCGGACTGCAAGCCCAAGTGCCAGCCCTGGTCAACGGCTCCATGTCGGGCCTCGGCTACTTAGGTTCCGACATAGGCGGCTTCTGCAACTCCGACAATGATAGCGACGACCTTTACCTGCGCTGGGTGCAACTCGGAGTGTTCTACCCCGTGATGCGCACCCACGCCGTCGAGGACCTCAGGCCCGAGCCCTACAACCGCCCACACATCCTCGACAAAGTGCGCGACGCCATCAACCTACGCTACGCCTACATCCCCTACAGCTACACCCGCGCCTACCACAACACCCGTTACGGCTCGCCCATGGCACGTCCAGCCAACTTCGCCGACACCGAAAAGTCGGTGCTCGCCAACTGCAAGGACGCCTATCTTTGGGGTCCCGACATCTACGTAGCCCCGGTAGTGACAAACAGCAACGCGCGCGACATCACATTCCCCGAAGGCGACTGGCTCGACATGAACGACTTCGCCACCATCTACGAGGGGCACCAGACGGTGTACAGCTACCCCGCTCCGCTCCAAGTGCTGCCTCGCTTCATGCGCCGCGGCTCCTTCGTGCCCCGCTACCGCCAGGACACCTTCACCAGCACGGCCGAAATCGACAAGCGCAAAGTCACCGTCGACTACTTCCCATCGTGGAACGACGTGCACGATAGCGGCATGATCTACGACGACGACCGCACCAGTGCCGACAATATCGCCAACGGCAACTACGTGATTACCAACTTTGAAGCGTGTGGCAGCAACGGCAGCCTCACGGTGCAAGTGAGCCGCGAAGGCAACGGCTGGGCAGGCCAAGCCGACGGCGTATGCAAAGACATCCTCTTCCAAATCCACGATTTCACCCTCGGCCAAAGCGCAGTAATCACTTCTGCTCCCACATCCGATATAACAGTATGCGCCACCTCACCCAATTGGATCAAGCGATATGACACCCTCGAAGAAGTCAAGATGGACGATGCCGAGGAGAGCTATGCCATAGTAGGGAACAACCTCTACGTGCGCATACCCCAGCTGAGCGCCGACGCCGGATACTCCTTCATAGTGAACAGCGACGGTTCGATAAACGGAGTCGACGACGTGACCGCCGCCTCCGCACTTACCCTCGCCTACGCCTCGGGTTACCTAACCTACTCCGCTACATCCGACTTCAACGACCTGGCCATCAGCATCTTCAGCCCCGCCGGAAACCGTGTGACCCACTTCGACGGCCTCACCGCCGACGGCTACGCCAACCAAGTGGCCGTATCGCTGCCCAACGGGATGTACATCGCCCGCATGAGCGGCACCGACCGCACCGGCAACAAAGCCACCAAGACTATAAAGATGCTCGTAAAATAGCATCAA
>SFVH01000078.1 GCA_004561555.1 bacterium | reverse complement strand
TTGACCAAGTTGCCGGCGGCGACGCACAGCATTGGTCTTTGGCATTGGCCGAGGCGGCTTCGGAGCAGTACGGCGTGCCGCTGCCGAATGTCATTCCGGCGCTTGACCCCATGCGTTGGGCGTTGATTGACACGATGGAGGACGTCATCTGCAACACCGTCGGCGCGGTGCTTGCGTGGGTGATTTTGAAAATCAACCCGTATCACCACAAGGGTAAAAACAATGTGAATTTGCTGTTTGCCCCGAAAACCGAGCAAGAAATCAAAAAAACGGTTGTAAAATAAACCAATCAAACTGCAAAAAGCATCGGGCACAAAGCCCGATGCTTTTTTTATGCGAAGTGTATGCACATGCTCCCGCGCGTTGCAATGCATTGCGCGTGTGGATTTTGATGTGCTTTTACAGAGCAACACGAAGGTTGTTCCCTACAAGTAGGGGCGAACTGTGTTCGCCCGCGCAATTGGATATACTTGCAGGGAACGGGTAAGCCCGTTCCCTGCAAGCGCGTTTTTATATATTGCCCTCAATTACAGGGGGAATTTTATTTGTCTTCCTTGCGGCGCAGAAGCAATACACTGCCTGCCGTGCCCGAAAGCATCAAAACCGCCGCCGCGGTAATACCTGCCGTCATACCGGTTTTCGGAATGTCGGGATTTTTCACATCGTCCTTAACCGCAGGATTATTCGTTGCAGAATTGCCGCCGTTGCCACCGTTGTTGCCGTTGTCGCCGTTGTCGCCGTTGACAGCCGCTTTTTTCACATTGACATTGAATTCCGCGCGGTTGTCCATAAAGACCACAGCAAAGGTGTTTTCACCCTCTGTGACGGTGTTCGATTTTTGCTCGAGCGTAATCGGATACACATAGCCGTCATATTCAATCCCGTCGTACTCGTCGTTAACAACCGTGGACGAGCCATCCTTGAAGGTTACGCGGATTTCCATGCCTTCGCTTTGGATGGGCAGAAATGCATCGCGGTCGGCAAAAATCATATTTTTGAGAAATTCCTCGCCGTAATATGCAACGAATTCTTCATAGGTCACACCGTACGCATCCAAAACCGCCTCAAAATCTTCGGGCGCGACTTCACGATAACGTTCCAATGTGAAGTTCTCACGGGTAAGAACATCTTTGTCCATATCATACTCTGTCTTGATGGGCATCTTGGTGATTTCAATAGATTCCACGGGATTTTCCTTTACGGTAACAGGAATGGTTGTGTCAATACCCTCTACGCCTATTGTGTAGCAATAAGTGACGGTTGCCATATTTTCGCCAATGACATAATTCTCGACATAGATAAACACTAAGTCCTCTTCATTTTCGTTTCCCGGCTCTACCTCTCTCGTCGAACCGTCTGTGTAGGTAACGGTGAGCACCATACCTGTCGGGTCGCCGTAAATGGTCGAGCCATCATTGTCGCCGCCGTCATAGTAGACTGTGCGATTGGGCATCTGTGTGACTGTAACACTTGCCGGCTCAACATAGCCGTCTGCCGCAAACGCGCATACTGCGCCAACCGCAAACAGCAGAGCAGCCGTTAGTAATACAGCCAAGGCTTTTTGCATTCTTTTCATTTTTTTATCCTCCTTGCGCCCCAAAAGGGCAATTTCGCCCGTATTTTTTTCGGGTTCTCTCATATTATATGGGTAATACCCATATTTGTCAATAGTCAAAATCCGTTAATTTATCATTGTAACAGGTGATGAAAATGTATTTTAGAAGAATACGGGACTTGCGGGAAGACAGTGATAAAAAGCAGCGTGAATTGGCGGAATATCTGCACATCGACCAAAGCACCTACTCCGACTACGAGACCGGGCGTATCAATGTGCCGATTGAGGCACTGATAAAACTCGCCGATTTTTACGATACCAGCGTGGATTACATTGTGGAGCGCGTAAATGACCGCTGACCGCAAAACCTGCAAAAAGCATCGGGCAAAAGCTCGATGCTTTTTTATTTTACAAAGGATTACCCTGTCAGCCGTTTGCGCATTTCGAGCAGTATGGCGCGCTCGCGCCGCGATACCTGCACTTGAGAAAGCCCGAGCATTTCGGCGGTTTTCACTTGTGTCAATCCCTGATAATATCGCAATTCAATCAGTTTTCTGTCCGTGTCGGGGAGGGCTTCGAGCACGGCGCCGAGCGCCAGCCGATTTTGGATTTCCTCCTCGCCCGACGGCACGGGA
>SFVH01000077.1 GCA_004561555.1 bacterium | reverse complement strand
CACTCGACAAGACTCCATTCAAGGTTGCATACCGCACTCGAAACGAATTGCTGCTCTATGTGGTGAACAACCTGTCGTGGAAAACTGACGATGAATCGGAAGACTTCGTTATAGCTCGTGCGCTCGACGAAATCACCTGTATGAAAATTCTGACTCGCATTGAGGGCGACGAAACCAAAGTGAGCGCAAATTTCCTCGATAATCTCGGAAACGCCATCAAGAGCGGATTGGTGGAAATTGATAAAGATTTACTGCAAGCGAATAAGTCGCATAAAGGCGATGCCTATCAACCTATCTCGCTCGACAAGCTCGACGAGATGAAGGAACGCCTGAAATCGGGCTACACCAGCTTCTGGGGCTAATCGCACAAGAGATATGGAACTGCTCAGCATCAAACACCACGACTTTGAAATGACCATCGAATGTAGCAAATTCGAAGGCATTTGGAACAAGGCTACGACTAACGTGGGCGAGGAAAACCTCATGTCCACTTATTCGTGGAGCGATGGTGTGGAGTGTGTGAAGCATTGCCTCGGCACGGAGGAAATGCTGCTTGAGCAAGGCGAAAAGGCTCCAGCCGTTTTTTTCGACAATGCCGACTACCCCATTTGGGTGGAATTTAAGCCGGGTGTGACGAACGCCGAATTTGGGTCGATGCTCCAAAGCGAGAACGAGAATTTCTCATTCCGCCGTGGCATATTGGCTGGCTTTTTGAACTATGGCAACGATATAGGGCGTAGCGAAATCTGCATTTCCTACAACCTGAATGGCGAAAAGCGCACATTCACGTTTGGCTTCGAGGTGCTGAGCACAAAACTCAACTACCACGAGCATTGGCGCAAGATATTGGAGGACATCGAGAGCGAATACCGTATGCTCTCCATCGACTATATGCGTCGCACTTTCCACGGATTTTCGGTTGACCCGCAAGGCGAACGCCCCGAAATAGTGTGGTGGAGCATCTTCGCCGAAGAACAGGCGAAATTTATCAAGGCGGTGCGGAACATCATCGACCGCCCCCGCCACAGGCTGCACAATACCAGCACCTACCAGCGCGCCGACAAGCTGAAGCGCGTTCCCACCTATCTGGAAAATGAACTTGCCGAGCATAGGCGTGAGCCCGGCCACCTCTACCACATACAGGAACCCACGCTGAGCAACGACACACAGGAGAACCGCTTCCTGAAATATGCCCTGCGCGAGGTGGCGGACAAGTATGCCACGCTGAAAAAGAGCATCGAGCAGCTTAAGAATGTGAGCGAAAAGATGCAAACCGACATGAACGACACGCTGGCATCGCTCAAGAGCCTTCAGCACAATCCATTCTTCCGCACCGTGGGTCGCTTCAAAGGTTTTCACCAAGAGAGCCTCGTGCTTCAGAAAGCCACAGGATATTCGCAGGTGTACCGCACTTGGAACCTGCTGCGCCGTGCATATTCGCTCAACGATGGCATATATCGCTTGCAGACGAAAGACATTGCCACTCTGTATGAGATATGGTGCTTCATCGAGGTGAGCCACATTGTGAAGGAGCAACTCATCGCCGACGGCAGATGGAAGGAAGTGGAAGTGGACCACCGCAACCGCATGGAGATGAATGGCGTGTTCACTTGGGAGCTGGGCAAGGGCGAGCACTCTCGAATCCTGTTTAAGCAAGATGGAGTGGAACTTGCCGAACTCATCTACAACCCCAAGCACACCGAGAGAGAGAACGACAACCTGTCGATTTCCAACCTTGTGGTGCCCACCGTGGCGCAAAAGCCCGACATCGTGCTACAACTCACCAAAAACGACATGGAGAAGGGCATGAAGATGACCTACCTCTTCGACGCGAAATATCGCATCGATAGCCGCTCCAACAATGTGGATTTTCCACCCGACGACGCCATCAACCAAATGCACCGCTACCGCGATGCCATCTATTATCAGGACTACGACACCCATGTGCTCAAAAAAGAGGTGATAGGTGGCTACATTCTGTTTCCTGGCGATGGCGAACCAGCCGATGTGGAGGTGTCGAAATTCTACCAGAGCATCAACAAGGTGAACATCGGGGCTTTCCCTCTGCGCCCGAAAGACGAGAAAAACCGCCAACTTCTGGAGGGATTCATTCACGAGTTGATTGGTAAGGAGGCGGTGGACATAGTGAAGGAAGTGATTCCGCAAAAGGGCGTGTTCACCGAGGTTACCAACCGTGTGCTTATCGGCTTCGTGAGGAAAAGTAGCCGAAAGGGATATTTGCAGAGTTTCGAGGACGGAACCG
>SFVH01000008.1 GCA_004561555.1 bacterium | reverse complement strand
CGCCTCGGCAATAAAAAAATCAAAAAACTTTGTTTTTATTTTTTATTGCGCTCGGCTTGCATTATCTTTGCACTCGGAAAAATTTTTCATTAGTTGTCAGTGGTTCAAGTAACCACGCGGGGGCAGCCTACCGTGAGGTATGTTGCCTTTTGTTTTTAATAGCGATTTTTCCTATATTAGCAACGTAATTGTTATGTAGTATGGCAAAAGAAACTAAACAGCCCGACCATTTGTTGTTTGGTCGCCAAGGTGAGCAATTGGCTTTTGAGACGCTTTTGAAGCAGGGCTATATCATTCGTGAGCGCAACTGGCGCTCTGACCACCACGAAATAGATATTGTGGCGGAGAAGGATTCGCGTATCATCATTGTGGAAGTAAAAGCTCGTAAGGAGCCTATCGAAGATATTTCAGAGGTTATCGACCGCAAAAAAATCAATTTTCTTATTGCTGCCGGGAATGCTTATCTCAATGCTTGTCATCTCGACTTTGAGTTGCAGTTTGATGTCATCTTGCTTTATGGCTCTCAGGATGCTCTCATGGTGGAGCATATCCCCGATGCGTTTATGGCGCCGTTGCGCACTTACCGATAGGCGACAAGAAAAAGACACTCCGCCTTGCATCAACAACGCGGAGTGTCATATAGTGTCTGGTCGACGATTAATCGTCAAGTTTGTGGATTACGAGTCCGGAGCGCAACTTCGGTTCAAACCATGTGGTTTTGGGAGGCATGATATTTCCGGTGTCGGCAATGTCGATAATTTGCTTCATCGTCACGGGATAAAGAGCCAGTGCCATCTTCATCTCGCCGCTATCCACACGCTTTTGCAGTTCGCCGAGTCCGCGGATGCCACCCACGAAGTCTATGCGTTTGTCAGAGCGCAGGTCGGTGATGCCGAGGATGTCGCGAAGTATCAAGTTGGAGGATATTGTCACATCGAGCACTCCTATGGGGTCGGCATCGTCGTAAGTGCCCGGCTTCGCCGTCAGCGAGTACCACTTGCCGCCAAGATAGAGCGAGAAGTTGTGAAGTGATGAGGGTTTGTAGATATCCTTACCTTTTTCTTCCACGACAAAACTCTCAGTCAATCGAGCGAGAAACTCCTCGTCGGAGAGATTGTTGAGGTCGCGCACCACGCGATTGTAGTCAATCACATTGAGGTGTGATGCCGGGAAACATACGGCGAGAAAGAAGTTATACTCCTCGTTGCCGGTGTGGTGGGGATTGGCTTCTGCCATCTCTTTGCCCACAAGAGCGGCGGCGGCACTGCGGTGGTGGCCGTCGGCGATATACATATTATCTATGCAGGCAAAGAGCTGAGTCACTGTCTCAATCTCCTTCTCGTCGTCGATAATCCAAAGGGTGTGGCCGAAGCCGTCGGGTGCCACAAAGTCATATTCCGGCTTGCGAACCTTCACTTTGTCAATAATCGCTTGCAGTCCCTCGTTGTCGGGAAAGGTGAAAAACACCGGTTCTATGTTGGCGCGATTGATGCGCACATGCTTCATGCGGTCTTCCTCCTTGTCGCGGCGTGTGAGTTCGTGCTTTTTTATGCGTCCTTCGATATAGTCTGCCACCGATGCGGCTACCACAAAGCCATATTGGGTGCGCTTGTTCATCGTCTGCGCATAGATGTAGTAGCAAGGTTTTTGTTCTTCCACGAGCCAGCCTTCAGCCTGAAACTTTTGGAAGTTTTCTACTGCTTTCTCATACACTTTGGCATCGTGTTCGTCAGTGCCAGGGGCAAAATCTATTTCCGGACGGATGATGTGATAAAGCGACTTCTCGTTGTTGCCCGCTTCTGCTCGCGCTTCTTCCGAATTAAGCACGTCGTAAGGGCGTGATGCCACTTGCTCCACGAGGTCAACCGGCGGACGAAGTCCTTTAAATGGTCTTACTGTCGACATAGTATTTCGGTTTTGGGTAGATAAAGTATTGATTAACGCTTTCTGACGATGGTCTGTTCGCGGTCGGGACCCACACTGAGGATGGTGATGGGCACGTTAAGCTCTTTTTCGAGAAATGCCACATAGTCGTTGAAGGCTTGCGGAAATTCCTCTTCGCTTTTTATGGCGGTCATATCGGTTTGCCATCCCGGGAGTGTCACATACACCGGCTCGATACCCTCTTCAATGCTGTATGGGAAGTCGCGCGTTTCTTTGCCGTCTACCTTGTAAGCCACACAGGCTTTGATTTCGGCAAACGAGTCGAGCACGTCGCTCTTCATCATTATCAGCTGAGTGACACCGTTGAGCATTATGGCATAGCGCAGAGCCACGAGGTCGACCCATCCGCAACGGCGTTCGCGTCCGGTTACTGCGCCATATTCATGCCCGAGGTCGCGGATTTTCTTGCCGGTCTCGTCGAATAGTTCGGTGGGAAACGGTCCACTGCCCACGCGAGTGCAATAAGCCTTAAAGATGCCAAACACCTCGCCAATTTTGTTGGGGGCAACGCCAAGTCCGGAGCAAGCACCGGCGCAAATGGTATTGCTGGAGGTGACAAACGGATATGAGCCGTAGTCCACATCGAGCATTGTGCCTTGAGCACCCTCGCAGAGCACACTCTTGCCCGCATCCAACAGATGATTGATGTAGTTTTCGCTGTCAATGAGTTCGTAGCCTTTCAGATAGTCCACGGCGTCGAGCCATTTGGCTTCGAGCGATTCGCAGTCGGCTGCTGCGCCCATCATTGTGAGCATCTTCACATGGCGCTCTTTGGCGGCTTGATATTTTGTTTCAAAATTGTGGAAGATGTCGCCCACACGCAGACCGTTGCGGCTCACTTTGTCGGTGTAAGTAGGACCGATGCCCTTGCCGGTGGTGCCAATTTTCGAGGCGCCCTTCATCTGCTCGTTGGCGGCATCCAGCAAGCGGTGGGTGGGCATTATCAGATGAGCTTTCTTGGAGATTTTAAGTATCTTTTTTATCTCTACGCCACTCTTTTCGAGAGCTTCGGCTTCTTCGCGAAACAATACCGGGTCGAGCACCACGCCCCCGCCGATAATATTTATTTGTCCATGCTGGAAGATGCCCGAGGGTATTGAGCGAAGCACATATTTCTTGCCCTCAAATTCGAGCGTATGTCCGGCATTCGGGCCGCCCTGGAAGCGAGCTACCACATCGTAGCGCGGTGTCAATACGTCGACCACCTTTCCTTTTCCTTCATCGCCCCATTGCAGGCCTAATAACACGTCTACTTTCATGATTTGTAAAACAATTTTTCTGTTGGTTTATTTTGTAGTTTTTGATTTTCTTTTTTTCCGTCGGCATGTGGCACACACTCCATATACGTACAGCGAAATATATGATACGCTGAAAGAGCCGTATTTGCGGTCGCCGATGAGATGTATCAACTCAAGGTCTTTCACCTCTTTGATTTTGCCACATTCGGTGCAGATAAGATGGTGATGATTACCCGTGGAGATTACTTTCTCATAGAGCGATTGCTTGTTGGTGCCAAACTGATGCTTTCTTACGAGCGAGCAGTTGCAAAGCAGCTCCATAGTGTTGTACACAGTGGAGCGGCTCACATGATACGACCTCTCTTCCAAATCTTCATAGATATCATCCACTCCGAAATGGTCGTTGTGAGCCATCACCACCTCCAGAATCATAAATCGTTCCGGAGTTTTTCGCATATGCCTGTTGTCGAGATATTCGGCGAGTTTGGCTTTTGCAATATAATATGACTTGTCGTCGGTTGTTGTCATACCAAGCACAAAGTTAATGCTTTTCAGTCGAATCAGCCTTACATTTGCGGAAAAATTTCATCATTCGCTGTTAGTCTTGTCCACTATATGCCGCACCACCAACGACGCCAGCGTAAAGCCGAAGATGGCGGTGATATGAGCCACAGTGCCGTTGGGGCGTTTCCCGGCTGTGGGCGAGGCGGATGTTGTGGTGTGGTCTTCTGTGAGTGTCAGGTCGTGATTCTTGAGTAGTTCGTCGCTATACACACACTTAAATTTCCTTCTTGGAAACACTCCCGATTTCTTGAATCGTCGCCTCAGTGATGCCGCCAACGGGCAGCCTTTCACCTTCCAAAACTCTGCGATGCCGATGCGCGAGGGGTCAATCTTCAATGCCGCGCCCATCGATGAAAACAACACCGCTTTGCTGCGGCAACTCTCTATGATGAGATGAGCTTTGCAGTCGATGCTGTCGATGGCATCGATAATGTAGTCGTAGGCGGAGAGGTCGAATGTTGAGCCATTGAGGGGCGTGTATGCTTCGTTGCGTATTTCTATGCAGGCTTCCGGATTGATTTCAAGCATCCTTTGGCGCAACACCTCCGCCTTCGGCTGTCCGACAGTGAGGGTGGTGGCAGGCAACTGTCGGTTGATGTTGGAGGCGGCGACAGTGTCGAAATCCACCAGGGTGAGATGCTCGATGCCGCTACGCACGAGGCTCTCCACCGCCCAGCTGCCCACGCCGCCCACGCCAAACACCGCCACGCGTGCCCGGCGCAGCTCTTGCATGGCAAGGCTGCCCACGAGCAACTCCGTGCGTTGATAATATTCAGGTTGCATAACCTTATTTGTCTAATTGCTTCAACAGTTCGTCGACGGCACGTAGCAACTGAGTGTCTTCGCCGGTGAGCGCATCTTCCGGAGCATTGAGCACATACACATCAGGCTCAAGTTGGGAGTTTTCGAGGAATGTGCCTTCAGCAGTGCGATAGCCTATCACCGGAGTGCCGAAGATTAATGTCGGGTCTTGCAGCGTTTCCCACCACACACTCGTCATCGTGCCGGGCACCGGTGCTCCCACCAGTTTGCCGAGGTGTTTGTATTTATACACCCAGGGAGTGCCGTGGGCATTAGAATAGTTGGCTTCGCCTTGCACCATAATCGACGGCTTGTTCCAGCGGCGGCTCGGCATGTCGCAAGAGGCGCGACCGCGGTATTCTTGAGTGAGATACTTCTCGCCGCTAAACAATATTTCAATGTCTTCGTGCAGTCGGCCGCCGCCGTTAAAACGAGTGTCAATCACGATGCCTTCTTTCTTGTTATATTTGCCGAGCACATCGGAGTAGACAGTGCGGAAGCTGTCGTCGTTCATCGATTCGATGTGCACATATCCCAATCTGCCGTTGCTTCGGCGCTCCACATCCTCGGCGCGCTTTTGCACCCACCGCTTGTAGAGCAGTTCGTCGCACTCGCTGTTGGAAATCGGGCGTACCACTTCCTCCCATCTATTTCCCGAAGAGGGGTCATAGAAACCGATGAGAGTCTTCTTTTCACCCACACCGTTGAGCATAGAGTAGAAGTCGCTGTTTTCCGCAATAGTCATGCCGTTGATTGTCTCCACAATCACTCCGGGCTTCACTTTTGTTGTTGCTCTGTCAAAAGGACCTCCGGCAATCACTTCTTCCACCTTCATTCCTTTGTCAGTCCATGTGAGGTCGTAAAGCAAGCCGAGGTTGGCGGTCTTTTCGCCCTTTGCTCCCGGGCGATAGCGGCCTCCGGTGTGCGACACGTTGAGTTCGCCGAGCATCTCGCTGAGCAGTTCGGCAAAATCGGCATTATTGTTGATATGAGGCAAAAATTTGCGATAAGCGGCGGTCATTGCGTCCCAATCCACACCGTGCATATCCTCCACATAGAAGTGGCGAGCTTCCTGGCGGCACACGTGCTCAAACATATACTCTCTTTCGGCGGCGTGGTTGAGTGTCATCACAGCTTTAAAAGAGATGTCTTCGAGTTTGTCGCTCGAGGGGGTGAGCTTTTTCATCTTGCTTCCCCCGAGGATATAGATGTTGCCTTCATCATCGGCTTGCATCGAAGCGCTTGAGGTGTTAAGCTTTTTCACCAGTTCGGTACTTTCCTCGCGCAGCGAAAGTTTCCACAGGTCGTAGCCTTCTTCAAAAGCCGAGAGGTAGTAGAGGCTCTTACCGTCGTCGGTGATGATTGCGTCGGAGATGCTTGAAGAGTTGGGTGTGAGTCGCACGATACGGTCGGTGATGCCTGTTAGTTGCACATCAATAGTCTTCTCGTTGTCTTTCTTCTCGTCGCCTTTCTTATCCGATTTCTTCCCTTTCTTCTTAGGCTTGTCAGCCTCCTCGTTGTCTTTCTTCTGTTCGCTCTCGAGTTCTTTGAGCAGCTCATAGTCTTCTTCGCTCAGGCGATACTTGTCGTAGGCATCTTTATTCATAAACACCAGCATCACGTCTTCCAACGAGCCCCACGAAGCGTGGTTTCGCATGCCGTAGCGGTCGGTGAGAAACAATAAGGCGTTGCCCTCCATCACCCATCGAGGTTGCATACTGAAATAACCGCTTCCCGTAAGATTTATGGGCTTTTCGGAGCCGTCGGCTTTCACAATGGCGATGTCGCTATACGGCTCATGTCCGTTGGCAATATATTCCAGGGCGAGCCATTTGCCGTCGGGCGACCAGTCGTAGTTGAAGCCGCCGGCAAAATTCTGAGTGCCATCGGTCACTTGGCTCACTGTGCCCGAAGCCACATCCAGCACCATCAGTTTCACTTCATCTTGAATGAACGCCAACTTCTTGCCGTCGGGCGAAAACTTCGGCGATTGCCGCTCCACGCTGTTGTCGGCAAACAGCGGTTGCTCGTCGATTAGTGTGGCATTCGGGAAGTTGAGGTCTTCGCTGCGAGCAATCGAGGCTTTGTAGATGTTCCATCTTCCGTTGCGCTCCGAAGCATAGACCAGCGAACGATTGTCGTTGCCGAAATCCACATCGGCTTCAGCCTCTATGGTGGCAGTCACTTGCTTTGTGGTGCCGTATTCCACTGATGTGACAAACACATTGCCACGGGTTACAAATGCCACCTGCTTGCCGTCGGGCGACACACTTGCCGACTTGATGCCGGAGGTGAGTGTCAGCTTTTCGGGCATTTCAATGTCGTCTCTGATGATATTGATTTTCACCTTCTCGGGTTCCGAGTTGACGGCTTTCGTGTAAATCTCGCCATCGTAGGTGAAGCAAAGGTTTCCCGCCATGTCGGCAGAGAGAAATCTCACCGGGTGGGTGGCAAAATCAGTCACCGCTTCAGCAACGGAGGGCCGGGAGAGAGAGGAGACGTATACGTTCATCGACCCGCCGTTGCGCTCGCTGAGAAAATAAAAAGTGTTGCCGTCGGACATCATCACCGGGTCGAGGTCTTCGCCCGGATGTGAGGTGAGGTTGGTGTGTTTGCCCGTAGCAGTGTCGTAGCTCCAGATGTCGCGAGTCACCGACGAGGTGTGATGTTTGCGCCACACGTCTTCATAGCCTTTGCGGTCTTGATATAAAAACATCGAGCCGTCGGAGGCAAACGACAGAGCCTCAGCAGGAGTGGGCAGCACTTGCTCTGCACGTCCCCCCTCTACAGCCACACGATAGAGTTCGAAAAGTACGCCGGGATAGAGCGCCGATACGGCAGGCTTTTGATTGTTGGCGGTGAAATACACATATTTACCGTCGGGCGAAAACGCTTGAGGAATTTCCGACAGCGAGTTGTAGGAGAGTCGGCGAGGCTCGCCTCCTTGCGCATCAATCACAAAAATGTCGTTGTTGCCGAAGCGGTCGGAGGCAAAGGCAATGAGCTTGCTGTCGGCGCTCCACACCGGATTGGCTTCAACGGAGGGTTGTGTAGTGAGGCGCACGGCATCACCGCCGCTTGATTCCACCTTGTAGATGTCACCTTTATAGGTGAATGCTATGTGTGTGCCGTCGGGCGAAATTTTTACGTCGCGCAGCCACAACGGCTCTATTGCCGAAGTCGACAGAGCCGCGGCCGAAGCAACCGCAAGAATAGAAAACTTTAGTCTGTTCATATCGAAATGTGTTAGTTTGTAATATTCAATCGTTCCCAAATAAAACGCGGGATAAGTCGCCACAAAGCCACCAATATGCGGTATCGCCAATCGATTACCGCCACACGCTTCCTGCGCTTCAATGCTTTGACGATGAGGCGAGCCACTCTCTGCGGCTTCAGCAACATCGGATAGGAGCCCGAGCGAAGAAGGTTGGTGTCGACGAAGCCCGGACGGATATCCGTGAAGGTAACGTTTGCCTTGCGCATCAATGACAGTTGGGCAAGACACTGCACATAGGTGTTCTGAAATCGCTTCGTGGCGGAATATGCCGGGGCGGCACCGAGGCCTTTTGTGCCGGCGATGCTCGAAATCACACCTATATGTCCGCCACCGCGGTCGGCAAAATAGCGAAATGCCGCGCCAATCATTCGGGTAAATCCCACAACATTGGTTTGTGTGGTGGCAATCTCGATGTCGGCTTGCAGCATTTTGTTTTGGCTGCCGATGCCCGAGCTGATAAAGATGGTGTCCACGCCGCCCATCATCTCTGCAAGGTGCAACAGCTCGCTGTCGGCATCCTCGCTCGTTACGTCGATAACCTTCGTTGTGACTCTGTCGCCCATGGAGGCTGCAATCTCTTCGAGCATCTGTTTTCGACGCCCGGCGATGCCTATCTCCACCCCCTCAGCCCAAAGGAGTTTAGCCACTTCGAGTCCGATGCCCGATGTTGCGCCAAGGATAATCACTTTCTTCATCTCGGTGTTTGTAATAGTGAGTGACAAAAATACTAATATTTATTCGAGCTTCAAAATTTTGCTGACATTCCTCGATATCTGTTCATGCCCGAGAGTAGCAATGAAAAGCCTGTTTCACATCATCACGTCGGCGTGTACGTCACTTTTTCCCGTGGATACCCCGTGGCGGCAGTTGCCAAAGCCCCGATGCCGACGAGCATTATGCTACGGATTATTATGCAATATTTGAATAAACATTATGGTAAACTGAGATAAAAATGCATGTTTTTCCAACATTTGGCAAAGATAATCTTGTGTTTTACAAAATTTATCTATTATTTTGCAACAAAATATTAGTAAAACATGAAAAAGTCAATAATTCTCGCATTTTTAACTTTTGCCGGGGGTGTTATGTCGGCACAAACGGCAATGCCATTGAATAGTATTCACAAACTTCCTGCCAGTCAACCTATTACTTTCTCTACTGCTAATCTCGGATTACAGGATGAAAGCGGAGACTTGAAGGCCGCATTTACTTGCTTGAATGCCGGAGAAGGCGAGCCTACGGTGATATGGTCGGAGAATTTTGACGATGGTGCCGAGGAATGGACTCTCACTGATGCCGAAACATTCGGCTGGCAGATGAAGACATCATCAGCTGGTAAGGCATTCACGGAAATCGACCCTACGGATAAGCAGTCACTATTTATTGAGGGCGACTACAAGGTGTGGAATCGAGGCATAGCTCAAGCGGTCACTCCAAGCATCGACATCCCGCAAAATGCTTCGCTAACCGCCTATGTGGGCTATTCCTATAACCTTTCCGAGAGCTATTGCTCGTTGACGATTCAGATAAGCACCGACGGAGGTGCCTCATGGGAAACGTTGTGGAATTGCTTGGATGAGAAGGAGGTGAAAACGTGGTATTGGCATAAGGTTAATGTCAACCTCACCGCTTATGCCGGCAAGACTGTCAAATTGATGTTTGAATATGGCAACACCGCCAACTACGAGAACAAGGGTTATATGGGCGATTACTATATCGACGCACTTCAAATAGTTGGGGCAGGAGAGGTGACTAACGTAGATGTGACCACGGGCGAGATAGTGCAATTTGCCGATGCTTCAAAGGGCAATCCCACGAGTTGGTATTGGCAGTTCCCCGGTGGTACCCCTGAGATGTCGACCGACCAATACCCCGATGTCTACTACACCAAAGACGGAACATACGATGTGACCTTAACCGTTGGCGACGGCACAAACCGTAGCAGCAAGACCATCGCCGGCTATGTTACGGTTACCGGTACCGCACCGACGGCAAAAATAGGACTCCCGGCAACATTCCGCTATTCAGCTACGCGGCTACCGATGGTGGCGCCGCTTGCTCCGGTGAAATTTTTTGACGCTTCGGCGGGGTTCCCTACCGAATGGGAGTGGACTTTCACGGGTGTTGACCCCGACAATACGCAATATTTCACCTCCAACGAAGAGACACCGCAAGTAGGTTTCGCCTATCAACATCAACAGGCTGTGCTGCTGACGGCAAAAAACTCCCACGGCGAGTCGTCGGCAACTGAAACGGTGTCGGTGGAATATGAGGGTTTTGTGAATAATCTGTTGCCGGATGACAATTTGTTTACGTTCAGCCTGGACGGCGAGAGCGTTTTCCCGGGGTCAAACACTTGGAAGATTACCGAGTATGCGGAGAAGTTTTCAGCCCCGTCGCGCCCTGTGTGGATTTCGGGAGCGGTGGTCTACTTCACCGAGGCTACAGCCACTGAAGTCATCGACCAAATAGCAGGAGTGAAGGTGGCTCTTTGCAAGAGTGACAACGGGCTCCCCGGCGAGCAGTTGGATTTCGCCTCATGGGATGTGTTCGAACTTGACACTCCTTCAGCCGGAGGGTCGTTGGTGGGCACAGCTTTTGAGTTTTCAAAGCCTGTATTGGTGACCGACGAGTTTTTTATCGTGGTGAGCGGCATCCCGGAAAAGAGCGAGACCTGTAAGGTGTCGTTTGCTACAGCCGAATTTCGCGACCATGGTAACACTGCCTATTTCCTCAAAAAAGGCGAATGGATTTCCGCCGCCGACTATTTCCCTGCCGGCAAAAATCATACGTCCTATGCCATCTACCCTTATCTGTTTCATTCCGTGATGTCGGCGCAGTCGCCCGAGGTGATTGAGGTGGGTAAGGATGCCGGCGAGGCAACATTCTCCTTGTTCTCTTATTGCGGCTACAAGACACCGGTGGCTTGCGATGCCGATTGGTGTAGGGTGACAAGTGAGCCTAACGGGTTAACTCTCGACGAAATCACTATCGGCTACGATGCGCTCCCCGCTCGGGTAAACAGCCGTACAGCCACCCTTACCTTTACCGACGGCGCTTCGGAAGTCAACGTCACGATAAAGCAAGAACGAAGCAACGGTGTGAGTGTCGTTGCTTCACACAGTCTTGCTGTGAGCCCTTCTCTGACCGATGATGTGGTTGTCGTGACTCTGCCTTCGGGCACTCACCGGATGGAGGTGGTGAGCCTCTCCGGCTCAGTGGTGGAATGTCGTGAAGGGGCAGAGGGAAGTGTGGTTGTCGACGCCACTTCTTTTGCTCCGGGAGTGTATTTGATTAAGGTGACATCTGATAGAGGTGTCGAAACGGCAAAATTCATCAAGCGCTAAGCATATAAATTTAAAATTACTGATATGAGAAAACTAATCTTACTGTTTGCTGCGGCAATGGTTTCGATGGCTGCTTTTGCTGCCGAAAGAAATGCCGTATGCGTCACGCTCAACTCCGGCGATAAGGCTTATTTCCTTTTCGACGATAAGCCTGAGCTTACTTTCCCCGACGGAAGTTTGCAGATTGCTACCGCCAATAAGGTAGACCCCGCATATTTTAACATTGACGATGTGTCGAGTGTGGTGTTTGAAGAATATTCATCGGTTGACAAACTAAAAAGTACGGGTATTGTGGTGGCATATTCTGCCGAGGGAGTTGCCTTTCATAATATCGGCATCAACAGCCGAGTGTCGGTGGCTGACATCAATGGTCGCATCGTAGCCTCCTGTGTGGCAGACGAGAGCTACTCCTTGTCGCGAGCCTCTTTTAATCACGGTGTATATATCGTGAAAATCAATAATTATGTAATAAAAATCACCTTATAAGTAAAGCAATGAAGAAGTTATTATTGTCACTGCTCGCCCTCGGAAGTGTGGCGGCTATGGCACAACAGAAAGTGATGCGCATCGCCCTCAATGACGGCACATCGCAATTGGTAAACGTCAACGACATCTCAAAAATCACTTTTGAAAACGACGGGGAAGACCCCGAGCCCGAAGGTCCGCAGATGGTGGATATGGGCTTGAGTGTGAAGTGGGCTACCTACAACATGGGTGCTACCAAACCCTCCGAGTATGGCAACTTCTATGCCTATGGCGAAATAGAGCCGAAGGATGTGTATTCACTCGAAACATATCAATGGTATTATCCCGACTACAACGACTGGGATTGCGACCAGTGGGAGGCATACTACAAAC
This sequence comes from bacterium, assembly GCA_004561555.1. Classification (GTDB taxonomy): domain Bacteria; phylum Bacteroidota; class Bacteroidia; order Bacteroidales; family Muribaculaceae; genus Limisoma. The sequence continues at coordinate 33,420 of SFVH01000008.1, read as the reverse complement.
TCGGAGCTACCTTCACCGGCACCAATTATGACGTGGCTCATGTGAAGTGGGGCGACCAATGGCGTGTGCCCACTAAAGCGGAGTGGGATGAACTCATCTACAACTGCGATTGGACGTGGTCGTCGGTGAGCGGGGTGCTCGGCTGTAAAGCCACTTCGCGCATCAACGGTAATTCGATATTCCTTCCTGCAGCGGGAAATATGGTGGACGACCAACACACCCACGACCAACTGGGTTGCTTCTACTGGACATCTACCGAATATGTGCAAGCCGACATCTCCAAGGAGTGTCGCAACTATCGTGCAAACCTCGATGCCACCAATCAGTCGGCCGACGGTTACGACTATCCTGAAGTGGGCTTCTCCATCCGTCCTGTCTATGGACCCGCACCTGCAGAACTGCTTCCTGAAGTCACTTATCCCTCCGATGAAAATATGGTGGACCTCGGGCTGTCGGTGAAGTGGGCATCGTTTAACCTCGGTGCGGCTAAGGAGTCGGGTACCGGCTTGTTTTTCTGCTGGGGAGAATTTACCCAAAAGCAATATTCTCATGTGTATAATTACAAATACTATGACCCGTTGACCGATGACTATATAAACATCGGCGACCAAATTTCCGGTACGGATTATGATGTCGCCGCCACACTCTGGGGCAATGGCTGGAGAATGCCCACTATGGCGGAGATGCAAGAACTTGTGGATAATTGCACCTGGACAGCAACCTCGTCGGGATATAAAGTGACCGGACCTAATGGCAACTCGATATTCCTCCCTGCTTGCGGCATGATGACCTACAAAGGCGCACCACGCACCTCGAGCGAACCCGGTTATTATTGGTGTGGCGATGCCGACACTCGCGTTAACTGGGAAGGCAAGCCCATGTCGAGCACTGCCGGCGCATTGCGATTCTCGCGCGCCTACGGCAGTAATGCAAGCGAATATTTCGGAGCTCCCCAAGTGGGCTATGCCTCACGTGCCGGAGGCATTCAGATTCGCCCCGTACATCAATAACTTTAGTGATATATGTCAAATCATTCGGAGAGCGTGAGAAGTGATTTTCACGTTCTCCGATTGTTTTTTTGCATTGCGGATTGGCATTGCTGTGAGGCTGAGAATTAAAAGAAGTTAAATTTTGAAGTTTTCTTGCTTGAAATTTGCATGATATTTATTTTAATTCTAATTTTGTAATGATTTCAATTATGTATTAGATAACGAGTAAATGAGAACCAAAGCCATCGAGCGTCTGACAGCACATTCCATCAAGCCGTCCGCACAGCGGATAGCGATAATGGAATATATGCTCACTCATAATAACCATCCTACCGTCGATGTGATATACAACGACCTCGTAGGCTCGATGCCCACCTTGTCGAAGACCACCATCTACTCTACACTCAAATTGCTCGCCGAGCATGGTGCTATCACGGCATTGACAATCGACAAAAATGCCGCCCGTTTTGACGGCGACACAGGCGACCATTCACACTTTCAATGTCGTCGTTGCGGGAAAATCAACGATATCATTAATGATATTAATATGATTGTGAGTGAACCCACCTATCGCTCGTTTGTTATAGATAATGTAGAAATCAACTATCGAGGCTTATGTGCAAGATGCCTCGCAGAGATAAAAGGAGAAAAATACGAACCTAAATATTAACAAATTAAAACTTAACAATTATGGCAAAAAAATTTATTTGCACAGTATGTGGATACGTATATGAAGGTGATGCAGCTCCCGCAAAATGTCCGCAATGCGGCGTGCCGGCAAGCAAGTTTAAAGAATTGCAAGAAGATGCAGCCCTTCAGTTTGTGACCGAACACGTTATCGGCGTGGCTAAAGGTTGCGACGAAGAAATGATTAAAGACCTCAACGCTCACTTCAACGGTGAATGTACCGAAGTAGGTATGTACCTCGCAATGTCGCGTCAAGCAGACCGCGAAGGCTATCCAGAAATCGCAGAAGCATACAAGCGCTATGCTTGGGAAGAGGCTGAACACGCTGCAAAATTTGCAGAACTCCTCGGCGATATGGTGTGGGACACCAAGACCAACCTCGAAAAACGTATGGCTGCCGAAGCAGGTGCCAATGCCGACAAGATGCGTATTGCAAAGCGCGCTAAAGAACTCAACCTCGACGCCATCCATGACACCGTTCACGAAATGGCTAAAGACGAAGCTCGTCACGGTCAAGGTTTCGAAGGCCTTTACAACCGCTTCTTCAAGAAATAGTCATTGATACCCTACATTGATTATATTAGAGTCGCTCTCACATACGGGCGACTCTTTTGTGTCTTTTTAATAACTCCGTTAATTCTTTTGTATATTAAATTAATATTCCTATTTTTGCGAAAGCATAAAAGAGAGAAAGAATGCAACACATTAATGAAATATTAGAAAATTCGATTCGTAAAAACTGGGAAGAACTGGCGCTGACCGACTTTGGCGGAATATCATTGCAATATCGCGACATAGCGCGAAAAATAGCAAAGCTTCACCTTCTGTTTAAGCACGCCGGAATAAACAAAGAAGAAAAGATTGCACTGTGTGGCAAAAACAGTACGCAGTGGGCTGTGGCATTTATGGCTGCCATGACCTATGGAGCAGTGCCTGTGCCCATCCTCCACGAGTTTAAGCCCGACCAAATACACAATCTCCTTAACCATTCCGATTCGCGTATCCTCTTCTGCGACTTCTCCATCTATAAAAGCATCGACATCACAACCTCTCCCGAAGTGGACGCTGTCTTTAATATTGCCGATTACAGTCTGTTGTATTCGAAAAACACCGACATCGACTATGCCCGCGCCCACCTCAACGAGTTGTTTGGCAAGAGCTATCCCGAACGCTTCACCCCCAACGACGTAGTTTATGAAAAGCCCGACGTCAATCGGTTGGCAATCATAAACTATACCTCCGGCTCCACCGGCTTCTCTAAGGGTGTGATGATTCCTTACCGAGCCATTTCGTCGAATATCGACTTCGGCTTGCAGAAACTCACCTTCCTCGGACCCAAAGACAACACCATCTGTATGTTGCCTATGGCGCATATGTATGGGCTGGCAATCGAACTCCTCCACCCATTGTCTAAAGGATGTCATGTGCATTTCATCACCCGTGTGCCCTCGCCGAAGATTGTGATGGACGCATTTGCCGCAACCCGTCCGCGCCTTATTATCACCGTGCCTCTCGTGCTCGAGAAAATCATCAAAACCAAGGTGTTCCCCCTGCTTGAAAAGCCATATATGCGGCTCCTCACCACAATGCCGTTTGTCAACGACATCCTCCTGACTAAGATAAAAAACAAACTCCAAGAGACATTTGGCGGACAGCTCGTGGAGATAATCATCGGCGGGGCTGCCCTCAATGCCGACGTGGAGCGATTCTTGCGACGCATACGTTTCCCATATACCGTGGGCTACGGAATGACCGAATGTGCTCCCCTCATCTCTTATGCCGGACATGAAGAGAATCGTCCCGGCTCTTGCGGTAAGTGTGTGAGCAACATGGAGATAAAAGTGGATTCCGACGACCCCGAACACATCCCCGGAGAACTCCTTGTGAAGGGTGCCAATGTGATGCTCGGCTACTACAAGAATCCCGAAGAGACCGCCACGGCTATCCGCAACGGATGGCTACACACCGGCGACATCTGCACTGTGGATGCCGACGGATTTATCTACATCCGCGGACGAAACAAAAATATGATTCTCGGTGCGTCGGGACAAAACATCTATCCCGAAGAAATCGAGCAGCAACTCAACAATATGCCTTACGTCAACGAGTCGATTGTCGTGGAGCGCAATCATCGCCTTGTGGCTCTTGTGCATCCCGACTATGACACCGCTACACAGCAGGGCATAGATGCCGAGCAACTGGTGCAGATAATGAACGACAACATCGCCCGGCTAAACAAAGAATTACCGTCTTATTCGTGCGTCTCATCCCTTGAAATCCACGAAGAAGAATTTGAGAAAACTCCGAAACGCTCCATCCGACGTTTCCTTTACAAATAAATAACTCCTCGAATATGAAACGATTGAAAACAGTATTGGCATTATGTGCCGTAGCCTCGACAGCGGCTTTCGCTCAGACCTCATTCACTCTCACCGGAAATATCCCGGAAGAGCACAACGGCAAGACCGTGTATCTCGTGCTCCTTGACGGGCGCGAAAAAATTGACAGCACCGTAGTGACCTCGGGAAAGGTGTCGCTCAAAGCCAACCTCGACACCGACGCTCGCCCCGGAGCATTGATGATTGACGGTCGTCGCAGAGCCAACTTTATCATCGAAAACGGAGCAGCCGTTATCAACGAAGACGGTGTGGTCAGCGGTACTCCGCTTAACGACATCAGCGAGGCCACTGCCAAAAAGGTCGACGATGCCTACACTCGGTATAAAAACGAGTATCGCGCCGTTATGACCGACACCACCCTCACCGACGAAGCGAAGAAAAACCTGTTGGAAGTGAAATATGAAGAGGTAATTGGGCAACTCGACACAATTATCCTCAATGTGTATCAAGAAAACAAGACCAACCCTGTGGGATATATGTTTTTTAGTCAGCTCGCAGAGGGAATGACAATCGCTGAGATTGACTCTCTGCTCGACGGGGCGGCTCAATGGATTAAAGACTCAAAGATGGTGGGTAACATCAAGCATATCGCTCAAAGCCTCGAGATTACAGCCGAGGGAAAGATGTTTACCGACTTCGCCGTGAAGATGAGCAACGGAAAGACGGTGCGCCTCTCCGACTATGTGGGGAAGGGCGACTATGTGGTGCTCGACTTCTTCGCCAGCTGGTGTGGCCCATGTATGCGCGAGATGCCTACAATCAGAGCTATCTATGATAAATATGAGGGCAAGGGTTTGAAAGTGATAGGATTGGCGGTGTGGGATGACCCCGCCGACACTCGCCGCTGTGTGGAAGAAAAACAGTTGCCGTGGACTATCATTGACAATGCTCAGGAAGTGCCGGGTGATATCTATGGTGTGCAAGGCATACCTCACCTTATCATCTTTGCTCCCGACGGCACTATTCACAAGCGTGGATTGCGTGGCGACGAACTAATCGCTGAAATCGACCGCCTGATGAACAAATAATGCTAATAAAGCTATTTGCGATAGGGGAGGACGTATGTCATCATACATCCTCCTCGTCTTTTTTTTGGTGGTGTTTCGACATTAAGAAGATAAAATTTATCCATAAGATATACATTTATCAACAGGTTACGACAATCTTACAAATAAAATGCGTAACTTTGCCCATCAAATATCTCACGAAAGTATTATAGATGGATTTTGATATAATTTTAGTGTTTCTTTGCATGGCAGGTATGCTCACTGCATTGATATTCGACCTCATGCGTCCGGGGATGATACTCCTTAGCGTGGTGGTCATATTTTTGTGTGCCGGCATAATCAGTCCCAAAGAGATGCTCGAAGGCTTCAGTAATAAGGGTATGATTACCGTCGCCTTGCTCTTCCTGGTGAGTGAGGGAGTGAGGCAGAGTGGTGCCCTTAACCTTCTGATTAAGCGGTTGCTGCCGCAACACAAGGTGTCGACCCTAAAAGCGCAACTGCGCATCCTTCCGGCTATTAGCGGCATCTCGGCTTTCCTTAACAACACCCCGATAGTCGTGATTTTCGCTCCGGTGGTGAAGCGCTGGGCGGAAAAGATGAAGGTGCCTGCCACCAAGCTACTCATACCTCTCAGTTATGCCACTATCCTTGGCGGTGTGTGCACCTTGATAGGCACATCCACCAACCTTGTGGTGCATGGTATGGTGCTTGATGCCGGGATGGAGGGCTTCACGATGTTTGAACTCGGGAAAGTGGGCATTTTCATCTGCATCGTCGGCTTGGCATATATCTTCTTTTTCTCACAGCGTCTGCTGCCCAACTCTCGCAAAGACAACTACGACAACGATGAGACGCAACCCGATCAAAACCTCCACCGTGTGGAAGTAATCATCGGTGCGCGCTTCCCGGGCATCAAAAAGACATATGGCGAATTTAATTTCCAACGCCATTACGGCGCCTATGTGAAAGAATTAAAACGAGGAGGTCAGCCCGTGAGCGGCGACCTCAGTGATGTGCAAATCCTTGAGGGCGACACTCTCATCCTTTGGGCTGACGACCAGTTTATCCCCACTTGGGGCGAGTCGCGCGTGTTCTTGATGGTAGCCAACGGCAAAGACAACGTGCCCGGCGAATCGAAGAAGAAACGCATCCTTGCCTTGACCTTGCTCGTGTTTATGATTGGCGGCGCAACGATAGGGGAGTTGCCCTTTATGAAAGATGCCGTGCCGGGAATGAAGTTGGATATGTTTTTCTTCGCTTGTGTCACCACCATAATAATGGCTTGGACCAAGCTCTTCCCCCCAAAAAAGTACACCAAATACATATCCTGGGACATCCTTATCACCATAGCCTGCGCCTTCGCTATTAGTAAGGCGATGAACAACTCCGGTGTGGCTCCGATGATAGCCTCCTATGTGATTGACATGACCGACAGCCTCGGACCTTACGGCATCCTCGCCGTCCTCTTTATTATCACAAACATCTTCACCGAACTAATCACCAACAATGCCGCCGCGGCTCTCAGTTTTCCGATTGCCTTGGCGGTAGCCAACCAGCTCGGCGTTGAGCCTACACCGTTTTTTGTGGTGATTTGCGTGGCAGCGTCGACAAGTTTCTGCACGCCCATAGGCTATCAAACCAACCTCATCGTGCAAGGTGTGGGAGGATACAAATTTACCGACTTTGTGAAAGTGGGATTGCCACTAAATATCATATCATTTATCATCTCAGTTGCTCTCATCCCGTTGATTTGGGAGTTTACACCTGTAAAATAGACCTACGATTATGACAGACAAAGCAACAAATATCTATCCGATTTTCGACAAGATGCTCACTCGCAACGACAAGGAGCAGCTCCTTTCGCAGCGGGGACTCATGGTGTGGTTCACCGGGCTCAGTGGCTCCGGAAAGAGCACCATCGCCATAGCTCTCGAGCGAGAGCTGCAACAGCGAGGCATCCTCTGTCGCATACTTGACGGCGACAACATCCGCAGCGGCATCAACCGCAACCTCGGCTTCTCCGCCGCCGACCGTATGGAGAACATACGTCGTATTGCCGAAGTGGGCAAACTGTTTGTCGACACCGGCATCGTGACCATCGCCGCCTTTATCAGTCCTGACAACGCCATGAGGGCCATGGCTGCCGACATCATCGGCAACGACGACTTCCTGGAAGTGTGGGTGAGCACCCCTCTTCAAGAGTGTGAGCGTCGCGACGTGAAAGGCCTTTATGCCAAGGCGCGCCGTGGAGAAATCCCTAATTTCACGGGTATCTCCGCCCCCTTTGAAGCGCCCGAAAATCCCGCTATAGCCCTCGACACTTCGGTGTTGTCGCTCGAAGAGTCGGTGAAGCGGCTTCTTGCCCTCATTTTGCCTAAAATTAAGAAATAACAATAGTTTATATCATTAATAATTAAGATATGTCTGACTACAATCTAAGCCATCTCAAAGAACTCGAAGCAGAGTCAATCTACATCATTCGTGAGGTGGCAGCCGAATTTGAAAACCCCGTAATGCTTTACTCCATAGGCAAGGACTCGTCAGTGATGGTGCGTCTTGCTGAAAAAGCGTTTGCTCCGGGTAAAGTGCCTTTCCCTTTGATGCACATTGACTCAAAGTGGAAATTCAAGGAAATGATACAGTTTCGTGATGAGTATGCCAAAAAATACGGCTGGAATCTCATCGTCGAGTCAAATATGGAAGCTTTCAATGCCGGTGTAGGCCCGTTTACCCACGGCAGCAAGGTGCACACCGACTTGATGAAGACCCAAGCTCTTCTTCAAGCCCTCGACAAGTACAAGTTTGACGCGGCTTTTGGCGGCGCTCGCCGTGATGAAGAGAAAAGTCGCGCCAAAGAGCGTATCTTCTCGTTTCGCGATAAGTTTCATCAATGGGACCCGAAAAACCAACGCCCCGAGTTGTGGGACATCTACAACACTCGCGTGCATAAAGGCGAAAGCATCCGTGTGTTCCCCCTCTCCAACTGGACCGAACTCGACATCTGGCAGTATATACGCTTGGAGAATATCCCCATTGTGCCCCTTTATTTTGCCAAAGAGCGGCCCATTGTGGAAATCGACGGCAACCTTATCATGCCCGACGACGACCGTATCCCTAAGGAATATCTCGACAAAGTGAAGATGCGCAAGGTGCGTTTCCGCACCCTCGGTTGCTGGCCGCTCACCGGCGCTGTGGAGAGCGATGCCGACACCATCGAGAAGATTGTGGAGGAGATGATGACCACCACCAAGAGCGAACGCACCACTCGCGTCATCGACTTCGACCAAGACGCAAGCATGGAGCAAAAGAAACGTGAAGGTTATTTCTAATACGTATCAACTATGGATATTAACGACTCAAAACTAAATATCAAGGAGTTTCTCGACAAGGACGAACAAAAAGACTTGCTGAGGTTTCTCACTGCCGGAAGTGTCGACGACGGAAAATCGACACTCATCGGTCGACTGCTTTTCGACAGTAAGAAGATTTATGAAGACCAGCTCGATGCGCTTGAGCGCGACAGCAAGCGTTGCGGTAATGCCGGCGAGCACATCGACTATGCGTTGCTCCTCGACGGACTGAAGGCGGAGCGCGAGCAAGGCATCACCATTGATGTGGCTTATCGCTATTTCAGCACCAACAACCGAAAGTTTATCATCGCCGACACTCCAGGACACGAGCAATACACCCGCAATATGATTACCGGCGGCTCTACAGCCAATGCGGCAATCATTCTTGTGGATGCACGCACGGGTGTGATTACACAAACCCGTCGTCACACCTACCTTATCTCCCTGTTGGGCATCAAGCACCTTGTGCTTGCCGTAAACAAGATGGACCTGGTGGACTTCGACAAGGCGGTGTTTGATAAGATTGTCGCCGACTTCGACGAGTTTGTCAAGCCTCTGGGCATCCCGGATGTCACCTGCATTCCCCTGTCGGCTCTCGATGGCGACAATGTGGTGGAGAAAAGCGACCGCACCCCTTGGTATGACGGCAAGTGCTTGCTCGACTATCTGGAGACCGTGCCCATCGACCTCGACCGCAACTATGAAGACTTCCGCTATCCGGTGCAGTACGTGCTGCGACCTAACCTCGACTTCCGCGGCTTCTGCGGAAAGGTGGCTTCGGGTGTGGTGCGTGTGGGCGACACGGTGATGGCTTTGCCTTCGCGCAAAACCTCGAAGGTGAAGAGTATTGTCACTTATGAAGGGGAAATCAAAGAGGCATTTCCGCCGTTGTGTGTCACCATCACCCTCGAAGACGAAATCGACATCTCGCGTGGCGAGATGATAGTGCACCCTGACAACCTCCCCATTGAGGACCGTAATTTTGAGGCGATGCTCGTGTGGATGGACGAGGAGCCGATGGACCGCGACAAGCAATTCTACATCAAGCAAACCACCAACACCACCCGCGCGCGTATCGACAGCATCAAGTATAAGGTGGATGTCAATACGATGCAACAGTCGCAGGTCGAACGCCTGCAGCTTAACGAAATAGGCAGAGTGGTGTTTACCACCGGCAAGGAGTTGCTCTTCGACCCTTATGCTCGCAACAAGCAGACCGGCTCGTTTATCCTCATCGACCCCATCACCAACAACACCTCCGCCGTGGGTATGATTATCGGTGCTGTCGATGCGAAGGATATGTCGGGCGACGACGCTCTCGCCACACTCTCTCTTTCCTCTCTCGGCATAGACAAGAGTCATGCCGCAGCTGTGCAAACTCTTTGCGATGCTCTCAAGCGTCGCGGTATAGTCATTAAAATTATAGATTAACTATGGGACTTACTTTCGACAAACTCCCCGTGAACACTCTCGTCGGGGCTGATTGGAAAACTTTTAAAGCACTCACCGACCACCAAAATATCGGCAAGGATTATAAAGGGAAATATCGCTTGACAAAGGCTGTGTGTCGCCTTTTGAGCAGCCTCAAAGGCTTCGAAGATCGCCGTTATGCCACGATTGCCGACAAGCCTCTCGAGGAAGACCCTTTGTTTATCCTCGGCCACTGGCGCAGCGGCACCACCTTCGTGCACAATGTCTTTGCTTGCGACAAGCACTTCGGATTCACCACCACCTACCAAACCGTCTTCCCCAATCTCGTGCTTTGGGGACAGCCGTTTTTCAAGAAAAATATGGCGATGCTGATGCCCGACAAGCGACCCACCGACAACATGGAGCTGCGTCCCGACCTCCCGCAAGAAGAGGAGTTCGCCCTCAGTAATATGATGCCTTACACCTACTATAACTTCTGGTTTTTCCCCGAACGATGGATGGAATATTGCGACCGCTTCCTCACTATGGAGAAAATCACTGAAGAGGAGCGACAAGTGTTTAAAGACACTTTTTTGCGATTGGTGAAGGTGTCGCTCGCCAACACCGGCGGCACGCAATATCTCTCCAAGAATCCCCCTCACACCGGACGTGTGCGCACCCTTGTGGAGATGTTCCCCAATGCGAAGTTTATCTATCTTAAACGCAATCCTTACACTGTGTTTGAGAGCACTCGCAGCTTCTTCACCAACACCATCCGTCCGCTGCAGTTGCAACCCATCTCGCAAGAGCAGATTGTGGAGAATATTGTGGAGACCTACAAGCGTTTGTATGACCGTTATGAGGCAGACAAGCATCTTATTCCCGAGGGCAACCTCATAGAGCTCAAATTTGAGGATTTCGAGCACAACGCTTTTGACATCACCAAAGACATTTACTCTCGACTAAATCTCAAGGGGTTCGACGAAGCTGAAGCCCACATTAAGGCTTATCTCGACAAGAAGAAAGGTTATAAGAAAAACAAATATAGCTACGAGCCCGAAACGGTAAAGATTGTGGAGGAAAATTGGGGAAAAGCCCTCCAAGAGTGGGGCTATTCCTTGTAAAATGGAACGCATATATTTATGGAAAAGCGGCAGACTTTAAGTTTGTCGCTTTTTTAATGCTTATTAACGGTATATTAAATTATCCATACAATTCGTAAATGTTACAAAAAATCGGAAATCAAAGCAAAAATCTATAGAATTTTCACTTGCCTAAACAAGAAATTAGTTAATACCTAAAAAGTTTATCAAAAAGAAAATATGTTGTGTAGCATGATTTTTCGGCATAATTGTTAAACACTGATATTCAAGCAGGTTAGTTTACTTAAATTTAAAAAATGAGGCTAAAATGAGAAAAAAATGTTGATTCTTCTTGCATTATATAAAATTTTTCGGTTAATTTGTGATGTTATTTCTGCGACTTATGTCCGGAGGAAACTATTGAGAACTATAATAATCTGTTTAATCTAACTTATGTATGGACAAAATTGCTGAACGAAGAAAATTTACTAATGGTAAATTTATTGCGACTGCAACAGTTGCTATGTGTTTAGTAGGCAGCGTTTTCGGAGTTGGAACAGCCACGGCTAATGCCGCTCCGTCGCCGCAAGTAGTGTCATCACAAGCCACACAGACCATTTCCGGTAAAGTGACGGATTCCAAAGGCGAGCCGGTTATCGGCGCCAACATTATGGAAAAAGGCACCAACCGTGGAGTGGTTACCGACTTGGATGGTAAATTTACGTTAAAAGTTGCCCCGGGAGCAACAATCACCGTTTCTTTCCTCGGTTTTCAATCACAAACATTAAAAGCCCAAGAAAGAATGAACGTCGTTCTTAAGGACGACAATGCCCTCCTCGATGAGGTAGTGGTAGTAGGTTTCGGTACTCAGAAGCGTGCTAATTTGACGGGAGCCGTTTCTTCAGTAGACGTATCTAAAGCTATGGACAATCGTCCTATCACAGATGCAGCCAAGGCATTACAAGGAGCTGTGCCGGGCTTGACCATCACCTCTTCCAATGGTGATATTACTGCCGCTCCTTCTATCAAAATCCGTGGTACTGGTACGTTGAGCAACGGTCAGAAGTCCGACCCGCTTATCGTAGTTGACGGTGTGCCTGTTGATGACCTTTCTTATGTTAACCCTGATGACATTGCTGAAATCTCCGTATTGAAAGATGCCGCTTCTTCGGCTATCTATGGTACGCGTGCAGCATTCGGTGTGATTCTTATCACCACCAAGGGTTCTTCTTCAAAAGACAAGGTGTCTATCAACTACTCCAACAACTTTGCTTGGAGCCAAGCCACCACTCTCCCGACGATGGCTACCAACGTGACCCAAATGAAGACCGCTTTGCAACCTACTTATCGCGGAGCCGGCGACCGTGAAATCTTCGGTCTCTACTTCGAAGAACTTCTTCCTTATATGGAAAAGTGGGAAGCTCAACACAGCGGTCCGTACACCGACGTTGTAGAACTTCAACCCTATGTTGACGACAACAATGTGGGTGACTACTATGTTAATAATGGTGTTTGGTTGCGTTATGCTGACTGGGACATCGCTAAGACCCTTTACAACAATGCCGCTCCTTCTCAAAAGCACAACCTCTCTGTCGACGGTACTTCAGGCAAGACCAACTATCGTCTTTCTTTCGGTTACGACAAGAAGCAAGGCTTGATGGAATACAATCCTGACAAGGTGCGCCGTTATATGGCTAATGCCAATATCTCAACCGAAATCTTCTCTTGGTTGAAGGCAGGTACTCGCATCAGCTTCACCAACCGCGACTATCGCAGCCCGAACCTTAACCGTAACTCTTATCAATACGCTTGGCGTTGGCCGGCATTCTTTGAAAACTACGGTTATATTCGCGACGAGAACGGTGACCCCGTATACACCCGTTCTGCTGTAGGTTATCAAATCAATGCTCCGGTAGATAAGACCGTCACTACTTCTACCCGTATGCAAGCTTGGTTGCAAGCCGACATCTACAAAGACCTCTCTTTGTATGCCGACTTCACTTACAGCATCATCGACACCAACAGCTCATCTTCCGCTTATCCTTATTATATGTGGAACACTTGGACCACCAAAGCTCCCGCTCAATGGAGTCCTTACAGCCAAGCCACAAGTTATGCTGCTCAAAGCAACTCTAAGGATGATATGTGGACTATGAACGTTTATGCCACTTACAACCACACTTGGAACGATGCTCACAACCTCAAGGTGATGGTAGGTGCAATGGCTGAACGCGAAGAATACAACTATTTCTATGCAAAACGTACCGGCTTGACCGACTACAACTTGCCTAACCTCGACCTTACCAACGGTACTACTTATGCCACCGAGGCAAGCAACACCGCTCGCGCTACCGCCGGCTTCTTCGGTCGTATCAACTACGACTATAAGGGCATTTACCTCTTCGAAGCCAATGGTCGTTACGACGGCTCTTCTCGCTTCCCTGCCAATGACCAATGGGCATTCTTCCCCTCATTCTCCGCAGGTTATCGTTTCTCTGAAGAGGCTTACTTCGAAAACCTCAAGCAATACATCAGCAATGGTAAGATTCGCGCTTCTTACGGTCACATCGGTAACGAAGCTGTAGGTTCTTATCGCTTCCTCTCTACCGTGTCTCAACGTTCTACAGGCAATGTGCACTGGATTGAAAACGGACAAAAGATTACTCAATATCTTATGCCTACCATCGTGCCTGCTTCTCTTACTTGGGAACGTGTAGAAACTACCGACATCGGTATTGACCTCGGATTCTTGAACAACGAAATCAACCTCGGCTTCGACTGGTATCAACGTGACACTAAGGATATGCTCGGCCCGGCTCAAACGCTTCCGGCAGTGCTCGGTACGACCGCTCCTTACTCTAACAACGGTACACTTCGCACTCGCGGTTGGGAACTCTCTTTGAGCTACAACCATCGCTTCGGTGATGTAGACTTCTATGCTACATTCAACCTCTCCGATGCTCGCACAAAGATTCAAAAGTGGAACAACCCGGCAGGTACTCTCTACACCTACAATCCTTCAAGCGGTAACTACACCGAAGGTCAATATTATGGTGACATCTGGGGCTTCGAAACCGACCGCTACTTCACCGAAGACGACTTCAACGGCAAGGATGCTGACGGTAATTGGATTTACAAGGATGGTGTTGCCGACCAAACCGGCTTGCAATCAGGTTCATTCGTTTATGGCCCCGGTGACGTTAAGTTTGTTGACCAAAACGGCGACGGCAAGATTGACGGCGGTAAGGGTACTGTAGAAGACCATGGCGACCTCAAGGTTATCGGTAACGCTCTCCCGCGTTTCGAATATGCTCTCCGTCTCGGCGCAGCTTGGAAGGGCTTCGACATCGACGTATTCCTCCAAGGTGTGGGACAACGCAAATTGTGGACTACCGGCTCATTGTTTATCCCGATGGCTCAATCCAACCTCGGTGTTTACGACCATCAATTGAGCTACAACAAGTATGTTGTTGACGCCAATGGTAACATCACCGGCTGGGAAATCAATCAAGACAACGACTATCCTAACATGTATCCGGGAGCTTCCGGCACAGGTAAGGTCAGCAACATCGGTCGCGGTTGCTACAACTTCTATCCGCAATCGAAATACTTGGTTAACATGGCATATCTTCGCGTGAAGAATATCACCTTCGGCTACACTCTTCCGAAGAACATCACTCGAAAGGCTCTCATCGAAAAAGCTCGTATCTATTTCAGCGGCGAGAACTTGTTCTTCCTCTACAATGGTGCAAGCAAGTACAACATGGACCCGGAAATCAACCAAAGCTACAGCTCTGGTGCAGTGGCAGGTGCTGACGACGGATATGCAGCATTCGGTCGTACAGTGCCGATGCAACGTTCTTACTCATTCGGTGTTCAAGTAACTTTCTAAACATTTAAATTCAGTAATCAATGAAAAAGTTATTATTATGGGGTTCGCTCGCTGTAATTGGCGCATCGCTTACATCCTGCGACGACTTCCTCGACGATAATCGCGACCCGATGTCGCAACAGACAGTAAACTCTACATTCTGGAGTAACCCTGTCAATGTTGAGAACCAGCTCAACTATTTCTATGAGACCTTCGTTGGCTACGGTAATGGTACAGCCCTCGGTAACTTCTATTTCACCACTATGTCCGACGACCAGTCAGGACAATATGGTGGCACTTTCCGCAACTGGAAATATACCAGCGTGCCTACAAGCTCTTCTTCGTGGAACAGTCCTTACACCGAAATCCGCCGTGCAAACTTGGTGATTGAAGGTGTTTCCGGCAGCACAATGACGGAAGCCGACCAAAAAGGCTATTTGGCTATCGCTCGTTTGTTCCGTGCTTACAACTACTATCTCTTGGTGCGCGCTTATGGCGATGTACCTTTGATTAAGGATGTGGTTGACGTTGACAATAGCGATGCTCTTTACGGTCCGCGCACCGCTCGTGCCGAGGTTATGGACTATGCTCTTGAAGACCTTAATTATGCTGTAGAAAACATCCCCACTCAATCGAGCAAGACTCAATTCAGCAAAGACCTTGCTAACGCAATGAAGGCTGAAATCTGCTTGTTTGAAGGTACTTACAGCATTTATGTGGCTAAAAATAATGAGCGTGGCAAGAAGTATCTCAACGAGGTAGTCAATTCATGCAACGCAATTATGGCAGGTGGCTATTCTATCGGCGACTATGCTTTGCTCTACAACTCTCACAACGGCGCTCTCACTTCTCATCCTGAAGTAATCCTTGCTAAGTGCTATCAACAAGGTGTGTTTATGCACTCTACTGTTGACTGGACAAGTGGTTCTACTCCTATCGCAGGTATCTCTAAGGACGCATTCGACAGCTTCCTCTTTATTGATGGCAAGCCTAAAGCTACTACCTCAGAGAATACCGACGATGCAGGTGTAATCGATGCAACAGGCAAATTGAGCATTGCCGCTCAATTGGCTGTACGCGACAAA
Source organism: bacterium (assembly GCA_004561555.1). Classification (GTDB taxonomy): domain Bacteria; phylum Bacteroidota; class Bacteroidia; order Bacteroidales; family Muribaculaceae; genus Limisoma. Next base: position 17,540 of record SFVH01000008.1, on the reverse strand, counting down.
CGTCTTGCCGCTACCATCTACGACCACATTATGTATCAAGATTGTCCTTACCAAGTGGGCAACACTTCTAACATGACTTCTACCTCCGGCTACGGTATCAAGAAGTATAACGATAATGTTACTCACTCTTTGTCGGATGCTACTACTGCCAACAAGAACTACAACGATGCTCCTATCTACTGGCTCGCTGAAATCTACTTGGCATATGCAGAAGCAAAGGCTGAACTCGGCACTCTCACCGACGACGACCTCGACAAGACAATCAACAAGCTCTACACTCGTGCAGGTCTTCCCACTCAAACTGTAGCAGGTCTTAACGCTATCAACGACCCGGCAAACAATATGGGCGTTTCAAGCCTTATTTGGGAAATCCGTCGTTGCCGCCGTTGCGAACTTATGCTCGACAACGATATCCGCTACTGGGACCTCATTCGTTGGGGCAAGTTGGAGCTCTGCGACACCAAGAAATATCCTAACGTAGTGCTCGGTGCAAACCTCAAGAATGCAACCGTTGACTTCGCTAAGACTGCTGAAGGCTACATGGATCCTCGCTCCGAACTCTATGGTGGTTTGGACCGTGTTTACGACAAGAAATATGACTTGTATCCTATTCCTTCTGAAGAAAGAGCTTTGAATCCGAATCTTACTCCTAACCCGGGTTGGGAATAATATTCCGAATCACATAATAAAAAAGGGCGCACTTTGGTGCGCCTTTTTTTTGTGGGGTGTTGCCGACTATGTTGGGATGATTACCGTTAGTCTTCAAGTTCGGCAAGAATCTTTTTCAGCTCTTCGTCGGTGGCAAGGAGGCGTGATTTGCATATCTTCAACAGCTCCAACGACCGAGAAGTGAGTTGCGACAAGTTGTCGATGCTACAGTTTTCGCTCTGCATTGTTTTCACGATTTGTTCGAGTTCGGCAATAGCCTGTGAGTAGGTGAGTTTGTTGTCGGTATCCATATATATGTATTGTTATTTGATTACAGAATTAATGTTTCCGTTGGCAAGTAGGGTGGTGATAACATCGCCCTCTTTAAGGAGGCTTGCATCGGTCACCGCCTTGCCTCCCTTCATTGTCAGCGAATAACCTCGCTTGAGCACCCTCTCCGGCGACAGCAGCTCCACTTGTTTGGCTAAAGCTGCCAGGCGTTGATTTTCAGCGGCGATGCGTTGACGCGAAGATGTAGCCACTTTGTCGCCATAGTGGTCGAGAGTTTTAATCATCGAGGCGACCCTTCCGAGTGCCGTCGACGGGATATAAGCCGCAAATTTGTTTAGTCGCGAACGGTGTCTCACCACTACATTCTCCGCAAGCAGTGGGATGCTGCTTGTGTGGAAATCCAGCTGACGGCGTGCATCTGTGAGAAGTTGGTTGGCAGTGCCCACCACCTCGTCTCTTATCTGCTTTACCCGTAGTAATGCTTGCTCCGCTCTTTCCACGAGCCATTCGGCGGCGGCAGTAGGCGTCTTCACCCTCACGGCGGCAATGCTGTCGAGCACGGTATTGTCGCGGTCGTGCCCTATGCCGCACACCACCGGTAGGGGAAACTGCGCCACGTTGGCAGCCAGGTCGTAGTTGTCAAAAGAGTTGAGGTCGCTTGTCGAGCCTCCGCCACGTATTATTACTACGCAGTCGAAAAGGTCGATGTGCTCATATATACGTTCGAGGGCGGCAATCACCGTTGGCACGGTTTTTTCGCCTTGCATCATTGCTTCAAAGAGACAAGGGTAGAACTTTATGCCCGAGGAGTTATGCTCCAGCTGGTTGATAAAATCGCCGTAACCGGCGGCTGCAGGAGCCGAAATCACGGCAATGCGTTGCACCAAGATAGGGATTTCCAGCTCCTTATTCATATCGATTATGCCTTCTTTTTTCAGTCGAGCAAGAATCTCCAATCTCAGACGAGCCATATCGCCGAGAGTATATGAAGGGTTTATCTCATTTATTAATAGCGAAAACCCGAATTGCTCGTGGAAGTTGGCACTAACATTAACCATCACGTTAAGCCCGTTGCCAAAGGCTTGTCCGGTCTCTTTTTCAAAGCGATAGCGCAGCTCGGCAAAGCGGTTAGCCCAGATTATGGCGCGAGTTTTGGCAATAGTGCGATTGGTTGCCGGGTCTTTCTGCACCAGCTCGAGGTAGCAATGTCCGCCACGCACCATCACATCGCTTGTCTCCGCCACAATCCAACAGCGTTGCACCTCTGCCTGTTGCATCAATCGGTTAATGCGACGATTATACTCCAATAAAGTGATAGCCACTTGTTGCATATCGATGTTATTTAATTTTTAAAATCATTTGACAATTGCGGCAATCAAAATCTACATTCAGCGAGATGTTGCCGGAGGTAAGAGTCAGCGGTTCTTTCCATTTTTTTGCCGAAGGAGTGAGAAGGCAGCAGCCGTATTCTCGGCGCAAGCAGAATCTGGTGGTCATCACTATATTTCCTTTAGTTGCTTTGCCGCTACGTTCCATTGCCGGCTCAATAGAGGAGACGCCATGGTCGTTGTAGAATGTCGTTGCCTTCCGGTTTGCCACGTTGTCGGCATAAGTGAGTGTCGTAGAGGGATATATCGCTGATTTGTCCTCCTTGCGGCGATAGTCGTAGCGGTGAGCGATGCGGAAGGCTCTGTCGAGCGTTTCCACTGCTTTGCGACGCAACGCTGTGAGTTGCGATGCCGGGATAAATAGCTGCGATGTGGTGTCGGCGGAAAAAGAATGAAGGACATAGGAAGTGTTGCCCAGCTTCCCGAACACTTTCATCTGTGTGGCAGTCTGAGCTACAGCCGCCGATTGCTTCTCTATCGCCATTGCCACGCTGATGCTCGGACCGTGAAGTGCGGTGATGTCGGCGGCAATGCCGAAGGAGGTGGCGCGAAGCCTTATGTCGATGGCTATTTTTCGCTCTGCGGAATTGTCGGAGAGAAGGGTGTCGTTGAAAACTTTGTCGAAATTCCTTCTTACCACAGTGCCCGCCGGTATGTCAATCTTCTCTTGTGGGAAAATTTTATTGCCGTCAGCCTTGTTAGCACGAAAACCTTTTACTTCGCCGTGCTTATCGACATACAACAAGCCGTCGCCATTGGCAATATTCTCCGAGGTGTCGATGGATATAAAGTTGCGACTCACATGCTTCACCGTGCCGATAACAGTGCCTATTGACTTGGGAGTGATAGGTGATGACATCTCGCCCGGCTCTTTGCGAGAATTGAAGAAATAATGAGTGAATCCCCGATTGAAACTTTTCGCCGGGTCGGGGGTAAATCGCATCTGCGACTTTCCTGCCGACAGCCGCTTAAATTTTTGCGGATTGGCATCACAAATAGAATTCAGCAAATTGTTGTAGTATGCCGTTACATTTTTCACATATGCCACATCTTTCAGTCTGCCCTCGATTTTCAGCGACGACACTCCGGCATCAAGAAGCGCCTCGAGATTATCACTTTGGTTAAAGTCGCGAAGCGAGAGGAGATGCTTGTTTTCAAAAAGAGTATGTTCGTTGCCGTCGGTAAGCGAGAACGCTTGCCGGCATATCTGAGCACATTCGCCGCGATTAGCGCTGCGCCGACGATAGGCACAGCTGGCATGACACCGACCGCTATAGCTGACGCATAATGCGCCATGAACGAAACATTCTAGCGCCACATCGACAACATCACTGATGCGTTTTATCTCCTCCACTGTCAGTTCGCGTGCAAGCACTATCTGCGAGAACCCCACGTCTTGCAAGAATCGAGCTTTCTCGGGAGTGCGAGTGTCGCATTGAGTGCTCGCATGCAAGGCGATAGGGGGGATGTCGAGGCGCAAAATCCCCATATCCTGCACTATCAGTGCGTCCACGCCGATGTGATAGAGATTGCGGATGAGTCGCTCGGCATCGGCAAGCTCATGGTCCATGAGTATGGTGTTGACTGTGGCATAGAGGCGAGCATCGTAGCGATGTGCAAATTCAGCCACTCTTGCAAGGTCGGCAAGCGTATTGCCTGCCGAGGCGCGGGCGCCGAAGCGTTCCGGTCCCATATACACTGCATCTGCGCCATGGGTGATGGCGGAAATGGCAGTTGCGGCATCGCGTGCCGGTGATAGAAGTTCGATGAGGCGGGGCTGTGGCATATTTGCGAGGCTATTTGATGTCGCGTATATCAAACGGTGTCTCTTGATATACGAAATAGTTCAACCAGTTGGAAAACAATAGGTTGGCATGGCTTCTCCATCTCACCAACGGACCCTTCTTCGGGTCGTCGTCGATGTAATAGTGGGTGGGAATATGCGGATTCATGCCGCGGTTAAGGTCGCGGTGATATTCGTAATCGAGCGTCATAGGAGAATATTCCGAATGTCCGGTGATATAGATTTCACGTCCGTTGCGTGCCATAATGATATACACACCGCTCTCCTCGCTTTCCGACAATATTTTCAGCTCCGGCACTTTCAAGATGTCTTCTTTTCTCACTTCGCTGTGGCGGCTGTGGGGCACATAAAACACATCATCGAAGCCGCGAAACAGAGGATTGTTAGGCTCGGTAACTGTGTGGGAAAACACACCGGAAATCTTATGGTCGAGCACATGCTTGGTGATGCCGTAGTTGTGATAAAGTCCGGCAAGGGCAGCCCAGCAAATATGCACGATAGAGGTGACATGGGTCTTCGACCAGTCAAAAATCTCCTCCAACTGATGCCAATAGTCGACAGTCTCAAAATTTTGCATCTCCACGGGGGCGCCGGTGACGATAAAACCGTCGTAATTATTATTGCGGATGTCATCAAAAGACTTGTAAAATTCCTCAAGGTGCTCCTTGGGTGTGTTGGTCCATTCGTGCCCGTCGGGAAGCACCAAGTCGAGTTCTACTTGTAGCGGAGTGTTGGATATCAGACGCAATAAGTCGGTCTCCGTACGCAATTTTAAAGGCATAAGGTTGAGGATGCCGATGCGTAGCGGACGAATGTCTTGAGATGAAGCTCTTTGCTCATCAATGACAAAAATATTTTCCAATCTCAGCTCTTCGACAGCCGGGAGGGTTGATGGTATGCGTACTGGCATTATTCGTTTGTTTTATAGATTGTTGTATTTACTGATAGTTTCTTCTCTCCCGGCATTGATAAGCTCCGGCATGTGAACATCGCTGTTTATCACCACCGGAATCTCCATCATTTTCAGTTGTCGGTAGTAGCGTTGGTGGGGGAAGGTGCGCTGATGTTTAAACAGCGATTTGGTGTTGATTTCGGCAATCAATTGAGTGTCTTTGATTGCTTCCATCACTTCATTGACACGCTTGTTATACCACTTTTCATCTTCGATGCCCGGACAATAGAGCGAAGCATTAAGTCCGATTTTGTCGAAGTGCCCGATAATATCAAACTTCCCGGCAGAAATCATTGCGAGCGTTTGGTCGTAGAATGAATTGACCACATGCACTATGTCACCGTCAAATAGCTCATCAACCTTTTGCTTAAACGACTCGAAGCGCCCGTCGGTGTCTACATAAATCTCCCCGCAAGGGATGAAATGCACTGAGGCGAGGCGATAGTCGAGGTCGAAAGAGTCAAACAACTCAGCTGCCGGTCCCCACTGCCGATTGATATAGTCGATTTCCATCGACTTATATATATTTATTTTGTCACCATATAATTTGCGCAACCTCTCTATTTCGTTGGAGTATGCCGGAGTCATATCTATATTCATATTGCACGGCGAAGGGAAGGAAATAGGAGAGTGAGGAGTGAAGCCCAAGTGGGTAAACCCTTGATTGATGGCTTCTTTCACAAAATCCTCCATATTCGCTCTGCCATCACAAAATTGCGTATGACTATGAAAATTATATAGTGTAGTCAGCTGTGTTATAGCTTTAAAATCAACCTTCATAGTTATTTTATTAGTCGTTGCTCAATGGCTCGGATGTGATTATCCACCCTCGCCAATTCTTCGATTTTATTCTCTAAGTTTCTTTCTGAAGTGAGGATTGTTGAAGTCATTCTGTTGCGGGCAGCATTGCTTGCCGAGGCATATTGTTCGCGCTGATTGCTCAAGTCGGCTTTCAGCTCATCTATATCGGCGCTGAGGGCTATCCTTTTGTGCATCAATCCTTTGGCTTCAGAGCTGCGGAAATCGTCAAAATAATGATAAACCACCCCGTTTTTGATTACAAAAGTAAACTCAAAATCCCTTACCTCGCTAACCTCTTCGATAGCTTTGATAGCATCACGCAAAGAGTCGTAGCTGCTGTCGACATTTTGAGTGGCGCCGATGCTTGTCACTGCGGCAAAGCCATAGACGTCGGTTTCTGTGCGGTCGTAGTTTTCGCGAATGTTGTTTGTCTTAAAAATATAGATAGTGACGACATCTGCCTGAGGCGCATTACGGTCGGTAGCCCACCATCCGATGCCCGTCATTTCATCGATGGCAAGAAGATAGTCGTTGAATGGTGAATTGTAGGGCATCCCCACATTTTGTGGCTCGTAGTATTCACCATTGGAGAGGTCTTTGCGCGACATCATAATGTCGTAGCCCCCGATGCTTTTGCTGCCATTGTCTGAGAAATACAATGTCATGCCGTCGCTCATAAGAAAGGGGAAAAGCTGAGAGCCGTCGGTAGCGATGTCGAGAGGGGTGGGAGTGTCCCACTTCCCATCGGGAAAGCGGTTGCTCTCCATAATCTTATCTATTCCCAGAGAATCGGGCAGTGCCATCAGTCGCCTGTTGCCCGATTGCGGCTCATAAACCACGATGCTGTCGTTGCCTATCGAAATATTCTCAACCTTGCCTGCCTCAGCCGACAGCCTATAAAAACTGAAAAAGTTGTTTTTACTCACCGTAATGCTGTCGAAAATCTCAATCTTCTCCACACGGTTGAGCATCTCCTCCACACGCATCAGATGAGAGAGCCCCTTCGATGCCGTTTCCGACAGAGCGTCTTCTTCGCCGTCAATCATCTCCGTGAATTGCTCCAAGTAGAGCGCAAAGGCGGCATAATCCATACGTTCGAGCGACAGCTGAGCCAGATAGCGAGCCGCATCAGCCACCTTCTTATCGAGGGCATACTTGAAGTATTTCTCCGATTCTGCTTTCTTCCCGGTTTCATACAGGCATGCACCATACCATTGATTGTAGCTTGCATTTTTAGGAGTCTTTTTGTAAAACTCCTCCATTGCCGGAAGAGCATCGGCAAAGCGTCCGGCTTTATACAAGTCTTTGGCTTGTTTCAAGGTCATCGCTTGCATCATACTTGCAAAAATGCTTGCTGATAATATTACGACAAGTATTCGTTTCATATTATTATAGTGTTAAGAAAACATTTTTTGGAGTTCGTCGCCGCTGATAATCACCATTGTCTTATATCCGTCGGGAGTAAAGTTAGGTTCTTTGCATCGGAAAAGGTCGGCAACAAGAGCCTCGATTTCCTCCTGCTTGAGTTTTCTGCCGTAGCCTATGGCAGCCGCTTTGGCTGACGATAAGGCAACGTGCTCAGTGATTCTTGACGCAATATCATTGGCGCCTTCAGTTGCTGTGTCGACCACATCGAGGAGCAGCTCTTTAGCATTTATACCTCGTAGGATTGCCGGAGTGCTACACACCGACCAGGAGTTATCACCCAGAAACGACAGTTCGAAGCCCATATTTTCCATTTCATCTTTAAGGTCTTCGAGGATGAGATTTTGCGGAGCTGAAAGGGTAATAACTTCCGGGAAAAGCACCCTCTGCGACTCTATCTGGTGGGCTTGTTTCGCTTCCATAAGTCGCTCGAAAAGCACTCTGATGTGAGCCTTGTTTTGGTCGATAAGCATCAGTCCGGATTCCGATGGCACTCCGATATATCGGTTTTTGATTTGTATAAACGAAGATACGGAGAAGTCCTTTTCTTCGGTGATGAAGATAGGATTGGTATCTGCCGAAATTTCTCGCGGAGCAGTGGTCACCACCTGTTCGATTGTTTCACTGCGTTTACGCTCGAAGTTGTCGTAAAGCGACTGCCAATTGTTGAGCGAGGCATCCACCATCCTTGGCGCAGTGTGATAGGTGGTGCTCGAAGATGAGCTTGTGGCAGGGCGTCGCGACGAAGAAGCAAAGGGATTGTAGTTTGGGTCTACTTCAATCTCCGGCATTCGTAGTTCCGCTGTAGCCACCTCGCCAGCCGGAATTTCCGGAGCATCGTCGTTGTCGAAGTCTATCGACGGCACGGCACTGAATTTCCCCAATGCTTCTTTTACAGCAGCAAAGAGTATTTGTCGGATGGCAAGCTCGTTTTCAAATTTTATTTCATTCTTTGTAGGATGAATATTAACGTCGATAGTTTCGGCATCCACACTGAAATGAAGGAAATAGTTGGGCTGCTCGTCGGCAGGGATGAGCTGCTCGTAGCATTGCATTATCGCCTTGTGAAAGAAAAGATGACGCATATGCCGTCCGTTAACAAATAGATACTGCAAAGCGCCGCGCTTGCGAGCATTTTCCGGACGTGAAATAAAGCCATAAAGGCGCACCATCGATGTCTCGGTTTCGATGGGTATGAGTTGCTTATCGATAGAATGAGAGAAGAGTGCGGCTATGCGCTGCTTGAAAGAGTCGCCCCCCATAAGCTGATACATCAGCGAGCCGTTGTGAGTGAGGGTAAATTCGGTGGTATAGTTCACCAATGCCAACCGCTCGAATTCACGCAGTATGTTGCTAAGTTCCACTTGGTTGCTTTTTAAGAATTTGCGACGTGCCGGCACGTTGAAAAACAAATTTTTTATCATAAAGTTGCAACCCTCGGGGCAGTAGTCAGCCACTTGCTGTTCGCATTGACACGCATTGATTTCGAGCTTTGTGCCCATGGCGGCACCCCTTAATCTTGTGCGTAGCTCAACCTGCGAGATAGCGGCTATTGAAGCCAAAGCTTCGCCGCGAAAACCCATAGTGTGGAGCGCAAACAAGTCGTCAGCTTTGCGTATCTTTGATGTAGCATGGCGTTCAAACGACAAGCGGGCGTCGGTTTCCGACATCCCCTTGCCGTTGTCCACCACTTGAATAAGAGTCCTTCCGGCATCAATGAGCACAATATCAATTTTTGTGGCTTCCGCATCAATGGCATTCTCCACCAGCTCCTTAATCACGGAAGCCGGTCGCTGAATGACCTCGCCGGCGGCTATTTGATTTGCCACCGAGTCGGGAAGTAGTTTGATGACGTCTGACATATTGATAGATATAATTAATTATTCTTCATCTTCTTCGTTTCTCACTTTTCTCACCGGGGCGGCAACTTCCGGCTCGCTGAGCATCTCTTTCATCTCTTGGGGCATGCGAAGCACATCTTGCGGGTCCTTAGGCCGTATAGCTTCGTGCCAGCGAAATCCTTTAAGATAGCAGTTGTTGCGATTAGCGAGAAAAAGAGGCGTTACTTTGCCTGTCACTTCCGGCCACATATTTAGTTTCTCCATCTGCCGATTGTTAATCAACACGGTGAGAAAACTACCTTCGGCATTAACAATCTTATTGACCGTAGAGTCTTTTTCTAAAGGAAGCATAATCGACATTACATTCCCGCTCACATCAAGTTGACGTATTTCGCCGCCCTCAAAATATGCAGTCATTTCTTTGCCGTATAGCTGATTGTAGTATTCTTCAGCCACATGCTCGCAAAGCATTCCGTATTGAGGCAGATGGGCGCGGTCAATGGTGCTGTCGTTGAGGTGCACTTCAATGATGTTTCCGCTCACTTGTCGCTCAAGATTCCACACCACGGGATGGCGGTGCATATATATCATAGAGTCGCGTTGCTGAAACGATAGCGAGTCGCACACTCCTTGGATGTCGCTGCGATAGAAGCGAGTGTTGGGATAAGCGCAGGTGATGCGTGTGGAGTCGGTGTCGAGATATGTGCGAATAGTGTCACCGTGAAGGTATAGGGTGTCGCCCTGAGAAAATTCCTTTGCAAGGGCGCGTCGTGTGGCAAACGAGCGATTTTCGATTTCGTTGTGGTAGCCGTAATCGCCGGTGAGGATAATGCTCTTAGCAGTGTCGGTGAGCACCATTCTCCCGAATGCTTCGCCGTAGCCGTTGCCGCGGTCGTAGATAAGGGTGTCGCCCTCAAGGGTCTCTCCGCCTTTGCCCACAACCATCGAGCGGTTAAACAGTTTTGCCACATCGGCATCAGTGTCATACCATCCCATGTCGGTATACACGGTGCTGCTATCCGACTCAATTGTGGTGCGTCCCACGATGTCGGCGATATGAGTGTCGGTGTTGTAAAACAATGTGTCGGTTTTCAATACAAACTTTTCATTGCTCAACACCACATCAAACAGAAACTCAGAGTCTTTAGTGTCGGGCGCATATTGCCCGTAGATTGACGTGATTTCATTTTTGTCGTCGACAATGCGTCCGCCTTTGAAGTAAAAGCCCACATTGGCAAGGAGGTCGTAGTCAAGACTATCGGTGAAGAGGGTAGTGTTGCGATGCTCCAAGCGCACACCATTGGTGATTTTGCGAAGGCGCGCCAACTCGGTGTTGCCGTCGTAATGAAGCACGTCGGCATAAACGAAGAGGGTGTCGCCTTGTTCCATCTTCACGTTGGAGAAGGCATCCATACGATTTTGTTGGTCGTAGAAGTGGGCACTGTCGCAATACATAAACATATCGGCTTTGCGAAATTTTACATTTCCTCGCAACACCTGATAGTCGTGGGCTGAGTCGCGCTTCTGATAGGTCAAACTATCGGCGTGCTCAAGGAAGATTTTGCCTTTTTGATAGCGGTTTGCACTCGGCACAGTGGGCTTTATGGCGAGCACTGCCGGGCTGAATATGAGGTATGCCATCCAAACAGCCGAAAGGCATAAGACACCGGTGAGAATCTTATGCCTTTTCAGCCCTTGTATGTTGTCTTTCCTATTGTCGTTCATAAGCGTCTCTTTGTTGTGTGCCGGGTTTGGCGGTTATGACTTTATTTCTTAAGCCATCCGTCGTGTTGGAATGTGCAGTCGCGCCAGCCTTCCTCGATGTATATGTAGGTAGATTTGATTTTTTCATCTACCCAGTCGCGCAATATTTTATCGCGAGTATAGTTTTCACACATTGTTTTCAGCGCTTCATAGTCGTCCCTCAAGGTAGCCTTATGTCCTTCTATGCGATTTTTCAATCTGACTATGGCAATCACTTCGCGGTTGGTTTTCGGGTCAATCATAATGAAAGGCGATGAAATCTCTCCCGGTTGAAGCTTATCCACTTGCTTGGCTACCTCTTGCGGCAATTCGCTCATCTGAAATCTTGTGGATTGGGTCATCTCGTTGTACATCAATCCTTGATTGTTGCGCGAGGCTTTGTCTTGCGACAGATATTGAGCTGCCTCTTCAAATGGGAATTTCTCCGCCAAGATGTCGCTTCTCAATGAGTCGAGGCGGTTAATTCCGTCGGTAAGCTCAGCGTCCGACACTTTCGGCCGAAGAAGGATGTGGCGAGTGTTCACCTTATCCCCGCGCTTCTCAATGAGCTGGATGATGTGGAAGCCTGCATCGGTCTCTACGATGCGCGATGCTTTCTTCGGGTCGGTGAGGTTGAATGCCACGGAGGCATATTCCGTCATTAGCTCCGTACGACCGCGAAAGCCTATCTCGCCACCGCGTGATGCCGAGCCGTCTTCGGAATAGAGGATGGCAAGGGTGGAAAACTCCGTTTCGCCTTCGTTGACGCGTCGAGCATATTCGCGCAATCGCGATTTCACCTCGTCGATTTCGCTTTGGGGGATTACCGGCTTGACAGTGATGATTTGCACTTCCACCTGCATCGGGATGAAGGGCACACTGTCTTTGTCGAGATTGTCGTAGTATTTTCTTACATCCGAGGGGGTAACTTTAACGTCTTTGGTGAGATTGGAGCGCACCTGCTGCACAATGTATTGGTTGCGGATAATGTCCATATATTGCTCGCGTATATCCGGTAACGACTTGCGGAAATATTCCTCAACTTTTTCCTTTGAGCCGAGGGCTTCGATGAAATAATTGATGCGAGCATTTACCTCTCTTGCCACAGTGTTGTCTTCGACGGTAATGGTGTCGATTACCGCTTGATGAAGGTAGAGCTTCTCAAGAGCTATTTGCTCGGGAATCACACAATACGGGTCACCGTTGATGGGGGTACGCTCATATTGCATTTGTGCATATTGCTCTTCTACTTGTGATTTATAGATAGGCTCGTCGCCCACTACCCACACCACTTCTTCGGCAATGTTATTTTGTGCTATTGCGTAGATAGCAGCACTTGCTATGGCTATAAGGGAAAGAAATTTTATCTTCACTGTGTTGAAAAAATTTGTTGTTATTCAGTTATTTTGTTGATTTATCGTGCAAATTTCTCTAATTTTTGCCGTAAATCAAAGTGCTTTCGACAGATTGAAACATTCTTTATGTTGTTTTGCGAAAATTTGTCGATAGAGCCACTTGCAAAGGTAACAATTTTTTCTGAAACGGCAGATTGCTGTCGGCAAAAAATAGAGCCCTCAACTTTTGTTGAAGGCTCCAAATCATTGATTCGTAAAAGTAAATCTATATTACTTGTTCACTTGATATTTGTTCCATCCATCTTTCAAGAATGCCACTGTTTGGCGTGCTGCAGCCAATCCGGCGTTGATGTTGGCTTCCGCTGTTTGTGCCCCCATCTTTTTGGGAGTAAACAATACACGGTCGCCAAACTCTGCTGTGAATGCTTCAGCGGCATCGGGTTTAACGTCGGCAATGTAGCGCACGTCGCTACGTTCGCGAAGTGCGGCTGCAAGACTTTCTTCATTGATTACCTCTTTGCGTGCGGTGTTGATAAGCACACCGTTTTTCGGCATCAATTTGATTTGGTCGATGCCCACCGAACCCTTCGTTTGCGGAGTGGCGGGGATGTGGAGCGACACATATTGATTGTTGGTATACAACTCCTCAACGCTGTGCATAGGTTTGATGCCGTCGGCTATCATTGCCTCGTCGGTGACAAACGGGTCGAGGGCAGACACTTCCATGCCGAAGCCTTTGGCGATGCGAGCCACATTGCGACCTACTTGTCCATAGGCATGGATGCCGAGGGTTTTCCCCTTCAGCTCAGTGCCGGAAGTGCCGTTGTAGCGGTTGCGAGCCATAGTGACAAGCATACCGAACACTAATTCAGCCACAGCGTTGGAGTTTTGTCCCGGAGTGTTCATCACGCAAATACCGGCATCTTTTGCCGCTTGGAGGTCGACGTTGTCTACTCCGGCACCGGCGCGTACCACCACCTTGAGGTTTTTGCCGGCAGCGATAACGGCGGTGTCGACAATGTCGCTACGGATAATCAGCCCGTCAACATCGGCAACGGCTTTGATGAGGTCGTCTTTAGTGCCTTTTTCCAGAAGCACCAATTCAGCTCCCGCTTCGGCTATCACTTTCTTTATCCCTTCCACAGCCACCGCTGCAAAAGGTTTTTCTGTTGCAACTAAAATTTTCATTGCTTTGTTTGCATGTTTAGAGTTTGTTTTCAAAGTCTTTCATCGTGTCGATGAGCACTTGCACACTTTCCATCGGCATAGCATTGTAGAGAGAAGCGCGGAATCCACCCACCGAGCGGTGTCCCTTGATACCTACGATGCCGCGTTCGCCGGCAAACTCGATAAATTGTTTGTCGAGTTCTGCATATTCCGGACGCATCACGAAGCATACGTTCATAATCGAGCGGTCTTCAGCCTTTGCCGTACCTACAAAGATTTTACTATTGTCGATTGCATCATAGAGGCGTGCAGCTTTTTCTTTGTCTAATTTCTCCAACGCATCAATGCCACCTTGTGCCTTGTACCATTTCAATGTTTGGAGAGCAGAGTAGATGGGTAAGCAAGGTGGAGTGTTAAACATAGAGCCCTTGCTCACATGAGTGCGATAGTCGAGCATTGTAGGGATTGCGCGGTCCACTTTGCCCAGAGCATCTTCTTTAACAATCACCAATGTCACGCCCGAAGGAGCCAAATTTTTTTGTGCACCGGCGTAGATGGCATCATATTTCGACACATCAATGCGACGAGAGAAGATGTCGCTCGACATGTCGGCTACCAAAGGCACTGCAACATTCGGGTCTTCGCGAAGCTCGGTGCCATAGATGGTGTTGTTGGTTGTGATATGGAAATAGTCGGCATCTGCCGGTACGGTATAATCTTTTGGCACGAAGGTGTAGTTTGCATCCTTTGATGATGCCACAACTTCAACTTCGCCAAACAATTTCGCTTCTTTTATGGCTTTGGATGCCCAAACACCTGTGTCGAGGTAGGCTGCTTTTTTCTTGAGTAAGTTGAATGGCACCATACAAAATTGTGTGCTGGCACCACCACCGAGGAATAACACCTCATAGCCTTGTGGTATGTCGAGCAACTCCTTTATCAAAGCGTTTGCTTCGTCGATTACTGCCTGAAACTCCTTGCTGCGGTGTGAAATTTCAAGGATTGACAACCCGGTGCCATTGAAATTGAGCACTGCATCTGCAGTGTTTTTGATTGTAAACTCGCTCAGGATTGATGGTCCGGCGTAAAAATTATGCTTTTTCATTGTTTATGGTTTTGTATTGTTTCAACAAGACAAAATTAAAGAAATATTTCTATATATCCTAATCTTTGACTTTAAATTTCATTATTTGATGTTTGGCTCTTCAAGCCCTATGCCTTTTTTCTTGTCTACGACCTTTAAGAGTATGCCCAAAAATAAGGCTGCTACTCCGAGGGCGGCAAGCATCACGAGCGGCCAGGTATAATCGTAGGAGATGGCTGCCTGTTCGCGTGAAATCACGCCGTTGCTCACTTGCTCCACAAGCTTGGGATTTGTGGCGTCGAGCACCTTGCCGATGAGCATCGGAAACAGCCACAATCCGATGTTTTGAATCCAGAAAATCAGAGCATATGCACTACCGATAATTTTTGCGTCAACAAGTTTGGGGACGCTTGGCCACAATGATGCCGGCACTAATGAGAATGATGCGCCAAGCACTAAGATGGTGATATATGCCACAATGATGCCGCCCACCTGGCTGCCCTTAAATTCAGGCAACACAAATGCAAACGTCAGGTGACATGCTATGAGCAATAGCGAGCCAAGCACCAACATGGTAGCAGCCTTTCCTTTGTGGTCAACAATGTTGCCGAGCACCGGGGTGATGCCCACAGCAAGCAAGGGGAAGACGGCAAATACGGTCTCTGCACTTTGTCGCATATAACCCATATAGCAGAATGCTATGAGTGATATGATTGCTACTGCCAACGATACCGTCTTTAGTGCAGGCTTCTTCATGAAGTTAAATGCAAAGGAGCCGGCAGCAACAAAAAGCATCACTATATACTGGATTACGGTCACCGATGTGCCTGCCCAAAAAGAATCTTTTGCCACCTCTGTAAACGTAAGGTTGCATTGCAACATGTTGACTGCGTATTTCTGAAAAGGGAAGATAGCGGAATAGTAGAGCACACAAAGCAATGCCACCAACCAAAAGCCTCCGCTGGTAAGGATTTTCTTGATGTCGCTGATGCGAAACGGGTCATCTTTTTCTTCTGCTTCGCCGCTTTGTTTATCAAGTTTTCGGTCCATAAAGAAGTAAGCGATAAACATTATCAAGGCTATCATAAGCAGCACAACGCCAAAAGCCACCGAGCGCGACACGTCGATATCGCCACCCATCTTGGCAAACACCGGCGAGAATATCATGCAAGTTGCCACGCCAAGACGTGCCAATGCCATTTCCGAACCCATTGCCAACGCCATCTCCTTGCCTTTAAACCATTTCACGATGCCACGACTTACCGTGATGCCTGCCATCTCAACGCCACAGCCGAAAATCATAAAGCCAATAGCTGAAAATTTTGCACTCGCCGGCATGCCTTCATAGAAGGGTGATACTTCAAGCTCGGATAGCAGTGGAATGTAGTTGAGGTGGGTGTTAAACCAACCCTCAAGACTGCTGCCGGCAAACATATCGGTCACAGCATACCAGTTGATTGCCGCACCAACGAGCATCACCACCCCGGAAAGCACGGCAGTGAATCTTACGCCCATCTTGTCAAGGATGATTCCGGCAAAAATCAGGAAGAATACGAAAACGTTGAGAAATGTTTCAGAGCCTTGCATCGTGCCAAACGCTGTGGAGTCCCATCCGCGTTCCGATTCCATAAGGTCTTTGATAGGAGAGAGTATATCCATAAAGATATACCCGAAAAACATTGCCGCTGCAAGTAGCAACAATGCCGACCAGCGCATTGCAGGCGAGTCGCTCAGTTTTTTTGTTACTGTACTGTTCATGATGTATATTTATTGTATAATTTTTCTATTTCTTTGCAAAGGTAATCAATAATATCATATTTCTTACATTTAGTAGCAAAATTATCCTTTTCACTTTGCAAATAGTAACAAAAAAGGGTCGCATCAAACGATGCAACCCCTTATCGGTTTTGATTGTTCAGTCAAGATTACTTTACTGTCATGATAACAACACGGTTCCAGTTGTTAACTTCGGTGTAAGGTTGTTCGCTGTCGCCAAAAGCGTCAATAGTCATACGGTCAGCATCAACACCATAACCTACGAGGATGTCCTTAACGGCGTTTGCACGACGTTCAGAAAGTTTTTGGTTGTATGCGCTGGTACCGGTACGCTTGTCAGCATAACCCTTGATAGCAATCTTAGTGTCAGGATTTGCCTTAAGGATTTGAGCTACGTCGTAGAGGGTAGCCTTGTCTGTGTCGGACACCTTAGCAGAGTTAAACTTGAAGCGGATAGCCGGGTTAACAGCAGGAGTTTCTTTTACTGCAGGAGCAGCTTCTTTTACTTCCGGGCAAGGAAGTTGTGCTTCAGCAGCGCGGAGGCGTGCTTCTGTGTCAGCCAAGTCGCCACGGAGGTCGTTAATCTTGTTGTTGAGGTCACGGATAGTGCCTGAGCAGTCAAACGGTACATACTTGGTGGTGTGACGACCATCCTTGCCAAGGTTGATTGAGAGACCGCCGGTGAGCGAAAGAATCGGGTCAACACCGGTCTTCCATGCTACACTATTGATGTTGTCGCTGGTGAGAAGAGCACGAGCATCAACGTAGAGGTCTACGCGCTTGTTAAGACGGAAACGGAAGTCGATACCGAAAGAGCCGTTGATGATGCCTTGGTGGTCCATACATGTGCCATCATTGTCTCTGATTTCAGGACGGTTGTAGTCCCAGCCATAAGTGCCACCTACACCTACATAAGGAATGATGCTGAACACGCGCTTGTCGTTAACACCGCAAATGCTGTTGAGCATGTCCCAAGTAAGCTCAAGGTTAAGGTTGGCATATTTCATCTTGCCCCATTGGTTGCCATCATCCCAGTGAGCAGCACCGCCTTGACCTCTGAAACGGAAGCCAAACCAAGGCGAGAACCAATGACCTACACCTACTTCATAAACGGCAGTGATTTTGTTGCTTTCAAACGCACTGTCATCAGCATTCTTTTCAAACAATGGCATTTGTGCACCGGCACCTAATTGAATATACCAATTGGTTTTCCAATCGTGAGTGTAGATGTCGTTTGCGGGCGGGATGATTTCTACATCAGCCTC
>SFVH01000007.1 GCA_004561555.1 bacterium | reverse complement strand
GATAATAAAATAAATATTGATAAACTTGAAGAATTATTGGTAGCCGACGAAAAATGGCAACAGCAGATAATGCTACAACTCGCCGACAGCCACGCTGACATCAATGATAAAGAAAAGTTGCGCCGGCTGCTGCATCGATTTTTCAACTATCTGCGCATCTGCCACGTCGACATGAAAGAAGAAAGCGACTGCCGCGCCCATTTCTTCAACAAACTCACCAAAGAGTATCTCAAAGCGCCCACCGAAACAAAGCCTAAATACGACCCGCGCCGCCCGGTGGAAATATTCCCCGACTCGCCGCAAGACTACTACAGCTCGTTTTAGCCGCACTCATCATCTATGCCGCTAACATTTTTATCATTTCGCTATTATTTCCGATGTAAAACGTCGCTTTTTGAGCATAATTTTGTAACTTCGCAAAATCATTGGTCAGCGACAACATCATTAATAGTTTTAACAATATGAACGACGACAAAGTAAAAAACGAAATCGGAATTCCGGAAAATGCTTTTCGGGAGCTTGAAAAGGGCGAAGAATATGTGCCCGTGATGCACCCCGACAAGCAATACAAGGAAGTGACCCCCTATTCGGTGACGTTGGGATTGGTGATGGCGGTGATATTCAGTGCCGCTGCCGCCTATCTGGGACTGAAAGTGGGTCAAGTGTTTGAAGCCGCCATCCCTATCGCCATCATTGCTGTAGGACTTTCGGGTGCGCTCCACAAGCAAAATGCCTTAGGGCAAAATGTAATTATCCAATCAATCGGAGCCTCGTCGGGTATTGTGGTGGCGGGAGCAATCTTCACCTTGCCCGCCCTCTACATCTTGCAAGCGAAATTTGGCGACGCCATCACTGTGAGCTTTCTGGAAATCTTCCTCAGCTCTCTATTGGGCGGCGTACTCGGCATCCTGATGTTTATCCCCTTCCGCAAATATTTCTGCTCGGATATGCACGGCAAGTTCCCCTTCCCGGAAGCCACAGCCACCACTCAGGTGCTCATCTCGGGCGAGAAAGCCGGCAACCAAGCCAAGCCTCTCATCATCGCCGGCTTGGTGGGTGGTATCTACGACTTCCTTCTCTCCACCTTCGGCTGGTGGGCTGAAACGCTCTCCACCAAAGCCACCGAGATAGGAGCCAACGTAGCCGCTCAAACAAAGATGGTGTTTAAAATCAACACCGGCGCGGCAGTGCTTGGCTTGGGATATATCGTGGGGTTGAAATACAGCTTCATCATCTTTGCCGGTAGCGCATTTATTTGGTATGTGGTAGTGCCCTTGCTCGGTATGGCAAGCGAGTCGGCAATCCTCAGTCCGGAAGTAATCTTCTCCGAACAAGCGCGCTCTATCGGTATCGGAGGCATTGCTATGTCGGGCATCATCGGCATTGTCAAGTCGTGGGGCATCATCCGTAGCGCCGTAGGTCTTGCCGGACGAGAAATTCGCGGTAAAAGCGGGGCTATAGCAGATGTGAAACGCACTCAAAAAGACCTCTCAATGAAGATTCTTGCGTTTGCACTCATCGCTGCCTTGGCAATAACTTTTGTGTTTTTCTACTTTGGCGTAATCCACAATCTGATGCAGACGATAGTGGCATTCCTCGTGGTTACCGTCATCGCCTTCCTCTTTACTACAGTGGCTGCCAACGCCATTGCCATCGTGGGCACCAACCCGGTGTCGGGCATGACGCTGATGACTCTTATCCTCGCCTCGGCAGTGTTTGTAGCTATCGGATTGAAAGGAGCCGCCGGCATTGTAGCATCAATGATTATCGGTGGTGTTGTGTGCACTGCCCTCTCAATGGCAGGCGGTATGGTCACCGACATGAAGGTGGGCTACTGGCTCGGCTCTACGCCTAAAAAACAGCAACAATGGAAGCTTGTGGGCACATTTGTGTCGGCAGCTACCGTGGGTGGTGTCATCCTCATCCTCGCCAAGGTGTATGGCTTCTCCGGCAGCAACGCTCTCGCAGCGCCTCAAGCCAATGCGATGGCAGCGGTTATCGAGCCACTGATGATGGGCGGCAACACTCCGTGGATGCTCTACGGGGTGGGTGCAATCCTCGCCCTCTTACTCAATTGGCTCGGTGTGCCGGCGTTGGCATTCTCCCTCGGTATGTTTATCCCCATGGAGCTCAATGCTCCGCTGTTGGTGGGCGGCGCTATCAGCTGGTTTGTATCTTCGCGCTCAAAAGATAAAGAGGTGAACAACGCACGTCGCGACCGCGGCACTCTCCTCGCTTCCGGATTTATTGCCGGCGGTGCACTCATGGGTGTGGTCAGCGCCGGTATGCGTTTCGCCGGATTCAGCTATGCTTGTCCGTTTAACGAGCCGACGCTCCAACTTGGCGGCATCGTGGCTTATGTGCTCCTTGTGGCTTACCTTATTTGGGACTGCATGCGAGCCAAGAAGTAGTGCTATTTTGTGTTATTAATGTATAACAGTCATCGGCTGTCGGGCAATCCCGATGGCCGATTTTTTTGGCATATGTTTTCCCGTTTTTCGGTTACAATGGAACCCCATTGAGCCCTCAAAACAGAAAAACATCTGTTCAAAAATAGAAGTTATTATCATCATAACGTCCTAATGACCGATTTGGGTTAAAAACACAGCAAGGAACGGTAATAACGATGCTTTCGTTTCCGTTCCTTGCTGTGATAAATATGCTATTCCGTCGCCGACGGATTTCATCTAATTGTTTAGCCTACAATCAATTGTTGCCAACGCGCAGGCTCATCTATGCATCGATATTTGCGTAGACGGCGTTGGTTTCGATAAAGTCGCGACGCGGAGCCACATCTTCGCCCATAAGCATCGAGAAGATGCGGTCGCACTCAGCAGCATCGGAGATATGCACTTGCTTGAGCCAGCGATTTTCGGGGTCCATAGTGGTCTCCCACAGTTGCTCGGCATTCATCTCACCAAGACCTTTATAGCGTTGCACCTTCACCGACTTCTCGTCGCCCTTGCCATACTCATTGATAAAGTCGCGAAGCTGCTCGTCGGTCCAGCAATAACGCTCCACGCTACCCTTGGCACACTTATAAAGCGGCGGAGTAGCCACGTAGAGATAGCCGTTTTCAATCACCGGACGAATGCGACGGAAGAACAGAGTCATAAGCAATGTAGCTATGTGAGCACCATCGACATCGGCATCGGTCATGATGATAACCTTGTGATAGCGCAACTTCGACACGTTGGGGGCTTTGCTGTCTTCCTCAGTGCCAATAGTCACGCCAAGAGCCTTATAAATATTTGTTATCTCCTGATTGTCAAAGATTTTATGCTCCATAGCCTTCTCCACGTTTAGAATCTTACCACGCAACGGAAGGATGGCTTGATATCTGGGATTACGACCTTTACGAGCCGAGCCGCCTGCCGAGTCACCCTCCACGATGAAGAGTTCACATTCTTCAGGCACACGCGAAGAGCAGTCGGTGAGCTTACCGGGCAAGCCACCACCGGCGAGCGGCGACTTGCGTTGCACTTTCATGCGTGCGTTGTAAGCGGCATATCGCGCTTGAGCGGCGAGCACCACCTTCTCCACGATAGTGCGTGCCTGCTTGGGATGCTCCTCGAGATAGTTGCGTAGGGCTTCGCTCACAGCAGTTTGCACAGCACCAATCACCTCGTTGTTGCCGAGCTTGGTCTTAGTCTGCCCTTCAAATTGCGGCTCAAGCACCTTCACCGAGATTACAGCCGTCAACCCCTCGCGGAAGTCGTCGCTGGAGATGTCCACTTTCACCTTTTCAAGCATCTTGGAGTCTTCAGCATATTTCTTCAGCGTTGATGTTAAGCCGCGACGGAAGCCCGTGAGGTGAGTACCACCCTCTATGGTGTCGATGTTGTTAACGAAAGAATAGATATTTTCGTTATAGGTGGTGTTGTAAGTGATTGCCACCTCCACCGGGATGCCTTGACGCTCGGTGTTGATATAGATGATATCGTCGATGAGATGCTCCTTCGACGAGTCGATATATTGCACAAATTCCTTCAAGCCTTCCTCAGAGTAAAACACCTCACTCTTGGGCTTACCCTCAGCATCAACGTCACGCATATCGGTGAGAGTCAAATGGATGCCGGCATTCAAAAATGCCAAGTCGCGAAGACGGTTGGCAAGGGTATTGTAGTTGTAGACGGTTGTTTCTTGGAAGATGCTCGGGTCGGGACGGAAAAACACCTTCGTGCCGGTGTTGTCGCAGTCGCCAATCACCGACACCGGGGCCTTGGGATGTCCATAGGAATACTCTTGCATGTAGATATGTCCGTCGCGTCGCACCTCTGCCCGCAAATAAGACGACAGAGCGTTGACACACGACACGCCCACACCATGCAAGCCACCCGAAACCTTGTAAGAGCCTTTGTCAAACTTACCGCCGGCATGTAGCACCGTAAGCACGACCTCCAATGCCGATTTATGTAGTTTCTCGTGCTTATCCACAGGGATGCCGCGACCATTGTCAACCACCGTAATTGAGTTGTCTTCACCGATAGTGACCTCAATATGAGTAGCAAAGCCGGCAAGGGCCTCATCAATAGAGTTGTCAACCACCTCATACACAAGGTGATGTAATCCCTTTGGACCGGTATCGCCTATATACATTGCAGGGCGTTTGCGCACTGCCTCCAAGCCTTCGAGCACTTGGATATTACTTGCACTATAATTTTCGTTTTGTTCTGCCATTTTCTTCAAATTTCTTTTCGCTTAAACCATGCAAAATTACAAAAAATTCGCCAAAACAACAAATTTTCTTGTCCCATATATATTATAATACAATATATAAAAAACATTATCTTTGCAGAATCATTAACTATAAAAAATATTTATTATGAACAAGTTCTTTTTAGCATTAATTGCATTAACTTCACTTTGTGTGTCACTCGTAAGTTGTGGAAAAGAAGAAACACCTCAAGACGGCACCTACACAATCTTTTACACAGCAATGGTTCCCCAAGGAATGATGCAAATAGGCACTGTCGACTTTGATGCCGTCAATCTTGAAACCGGTAAGACTCAAGGCTTCACTATGCCCGACAAATACGGCAACGACTTTGAGAATTCCTCTTTCTCTATCACAAACAACTATTTGAACAAGTATTCCTTTTTGCAAGACCCCTCAAAATACTACGTTCGCTACATCGTATGTAAAGGCAAGAAAGGACAAACCTACTCAATGACTGCTTCATTCAAGATTCACGACAAGACCAAACTTGCATCGCTTGACAATCAAGAACAAGTTCTCTTCCTTGGCACTATCGTGCTTTACCCTATGGCAATGACTCCCGAAAACAACATCACCATCTTTGATATGGGTGGCACAACATCTTCACAGACGATGACTCTCGGGACATTGGTGGAAAACTATGACCGATTTAAAGATAGATGGACCAAACCGGTGTCGAAAAGCGGCATTATCGGCGAATAATCATCGGGCTGAGAGCATTTATAGGTTATCGGATGATAGCGAAAAATGACTACCAACACAACCGTGAGTGCCTCTCAGCTCAATCAGGAGACTCCGTCACATAACGCAGCGTCATTGACTGATGGGCGCCTCCACGGCATCATCGCTCTGCTCTTGCAAGAAGAGGAAGTAGTCGTTGAACGAACGACCTTCTTTGAGTAGCAAGTCGAAGTTTTTGCGACTGATAAACACGAGGCGCACCTGCTGCGGTATGATAATCTGCTTGTCAGAGAGTAGCATCGACGCATAGTCTTCAACATCGGCATAACTATCGAAGCCTTTAATCACTACGATGCCTATCGGAGAGAATGTCAAACGCTCCATATCGAAGTCGCGCACGGCATAGGTGGAGAAGTTATGGCGCGCCACATCGTAGATGAGTTTGTTTGCCGACACGCTATCTACCGGATAAGTGAGCAAACATAGATGCTCGCCTTCACGCGAAGGGTCGAAAGGTGTGAATTCACCCATTGCGTTGGCGTTGGCAGTGGTGTCGTTCGACAGTCGGACGGTCCATATCATTCCCCTTACATTTCCACCTCCATCGCTGTTGGGCTTTCTGCCCTTCCCTATCTCCTTGAGTATGTCAGTAGCCATCGGGGTGATGTCGGTGTCGGGATAGCGGATAAGCAACTCTTTGAGAGTGGATTGAAACTTATCATAATCCTGTTCGCCGAGATAGGCAAACGAGTCGAGAAGCATAAACTTAGGCATAATAGGCGACAGCGGATAGCGATGCATCATCTCGGCATACTGCTCGTGCACTTGTGCATTGTCGTTGGCAAGATAACGGGCATAAGTGGCTTCATACATTTCTTCTTGGTCGCTCTCCATGCGTCGCAAATTATTGATATAGTCAGGGTCGGCAAGTGCCGCACCGTAGTTGGAGTCGGCAAATTCAGCAAGTATTAGTTGCCTATATTTCTCAGCCTTAATATTGTCACCATAGCGAGCATACATCAGATACATGTTGTAGTAGGCATCCAAACGATAGATATTGTCGGGATAGCGAGAATTGAGCTCGTTGAAAGCCTTCTCTGCAGCCGAAGCATCTTCAAGTTTATCTTTCAATATGATACCCACATTGTAAAGTCCCTCTTGGATGATGTTGTGGGAGTTTGCTATCTCCTCATCGGTTTGCGGTATTTGAGAGAGATAGTATTCCGGGAAGTGAGGGTCAGCCTCGTGAGCCAACTGCTCCTCACTCTTTTCGAGAGCTGCAATCTCCTCGTCGCTCAGCGGATTTCCGAGGGAGTCGGTGGGCAATGCTTTCTCCTCATCGCTATAGTCGGCTCCTGCATCGAAGTCGCTCATAGCAAATGTAGCCTTATTCACCCTTCGCCAATTGTCTTCAAGGCGGCGACTACCCCAACGTCGTTGAAACTCCGTTTTTCCGGCATTTTTGGTGGCGGTGTTATAGAAATACCACGACTTGTCGTTGTTAATGGTAAATTGCTGTGTCGACGACTCAATCTTGTTAGCACCGCCGGCGGCTTCGGCAGCAGCGATGCGAGCCTCTTCTTCAGCCTTTCGCTCTTTCTCCACCAATTCTGCCACGAGCCTCTCCGCCACAGCTTGTTGCTCTGCCGGGGTGAGCTTTGCCAAGGCTATCAATGAGTCTTGAAGCGTCACGTTTTGAGAATAGATGGCAAGCTCGTCGAGCACATCGGAGCGTTTTTTGATGGCTTTATATCCGGGATAATCTTCCGGCAACTGCGCCACGCCTTCGGAATAGCATGGCTGTGCGAGGTCATACTCCGCACGCTCGAAATAGAGACTTCCCAAAGCTATCTGATTGATAGCTTTATCAATGCCTTTACGAGTGCTTTTCTCATTGGCGGTGATATAGTTTTTGATAGCGTTGGCGGTGTCTTTTTTCGCAAGATACAGGTTGCCGATGGCGTAATACACTTGGTCGAGATACTCTTTGTTGCTCCCTTTGCGAGCGAGTCGGCGGAGCGACTTTATTTCTTTGTCGATATCGGCACCGGTGACCACCTCGCTCTGCTTGATGCGGGCATTAAACTTGGTGCGATAAGGGGCGCTTGAAGAACCTGCCACCTTGCCATACATCTCATAGGCATTTTTTCTGTCGCCACAAGCCTCATACACTTGCCCTAACAAGAAAGCCAACCGAGTTTTTTGAGGTCCTTTAGTGGCTTTCCATGCTTGACGGAGCATCGGCGCCGCCTTTTCATACTGTCGCTGATTGATGAGATAGTCGGCATAGGCTGTGTTGTATTGTCGGCGCAAGTCGTTGGTAGTGAGTTCGCTCTCTTTCAATCGCGCCACCACGTTTTCCGCCTCATTGTTCCAGTCGAGGGCGGTGTAACATCTTAATTGCCAAATCTTTGCCTCTGCCACGAGCTCCGGAAGCCAATTGAAATACCGCTCGATATAAGAAAATGTAGCCGCTGAAGCGAGGAAGTCGCCCTTGAGATATTGCGCTTCACCCATCAGACGCCATGCGTTGTGAAGGAAAGGATTATATTCGCCTCGCTTAAGGTAGTCGCGATATTTCGGGTCGCGCATCTTACCACGGTCTTTTTTGGGCTTTTTTTGGATAGAATGGAGAGCGATGGCTTTCTGCATTTTCTCTATCGTGCGGTCGAAGTTTGCCGAAGGATGATTGGCTTTCTCATCGGCAAAAGACGCTGCCGGATGGATATAGACGAAGTCGGAGAAATCGTCTTCATATTCGTCTTCCATCTTTTTGAGCTGTTCGCGATAATGCTCATGACCGTTAAAGTACACATTGAAGCGAGTGGTAAACGCTTGATAAAAACGCGAGCCGGAGGTGTTCTTCTTCGTGCTGCACGAAAAGAGCAACGCGGAGAGCACCACCACGGAAACAAGCATATATATCACTCGGCGTGTCATATCTCTATTTTAACGCAAATTTTCCGTATTTATTGCTATCGACAAACGAGGTTTTTCATTCGGGCTACTACATAGCACGCGATAAGGGTGAGCACTATAGTGGCTGAGGCGGGAATATCGCTATAGTAGGCGGCAAACAGTCCTGCCACTGACCCCGCCACGCTCACCACGGCGGCAGTGACCATCATTGGTCGCAACCGCGAGGTGAAAAGCTCGGCAGTCATTTGAGGCAATGCAAAAAGCGACATCAGCATCATTATTCCTATAAGTTTGAGTGTCAACACAATGCAAATGCTTACAAGCACTGTCATAACCCCGTTTATCAACCTCACGGGCATCCCGATGGTGCGAGCGAAGTCGGCATCGAAAGCACAGGTGCATATCGGGCGAAACAAGAATGCCATAACCATCAGCAACACCGCCAGGAATGTGGCATACACCACCAAATCAGTGGCTGTGATAGTGAGGATATTGCCGAAAAGAAACGACTGCAACTCGGGCACATAGCCGGGGGTGAGAAACACAAACAAGATGCCCAATGCCATTCCTGCCGACCATATCACCGATATCGCTGAATCTTCACGCAATGTCCGTCGGTAAGTAGCCCACTCCACACCGAGTGCCGATGCCACGGCAAACACCCCGGCACCAACCACCGGATTTATACCGAGATAATACGCCACTCCGAGTCCGCCAAAGGAGGCATGGGTCACTCCTCCGGCGACAAACATCATCCGTCGAGTCACCACATAGGTGCCCACAATCGCCGAAGCGATGCTCACCAATATCAACCCTATCAAGGCGTTGCGGAAAAATACATATTCGAAAATCTCCATCTCTGCAAACTGATTGATTTAATGGGTCTGCTTCTGGCGCTCTTCTCTCACAATGAGCAGAAGCTCTTCTTTGACTATCTCCGGCAAAGTGATGCCACGCAACGATAGCGACCGCGCCCACGGAGCAATGTCTTGAGGCAACAAAGTGAGCAACACTTCGCGAAATTCTTCTATCTGTTCGTTGCTATAATTGTCGGCTGCAATGCCCGCATAAGCGTCGAGCTCCTCATCGTCGTAATAAATGATGTCGGTGGAGAGAGTCGCCAAGGAGTCTTTCTCGCAAGTGATGTGCATACCGCAACATTCACTCTGAGGCATTGCCTCCACGCTTTGTGTCTCCGGTGCGCCGTTGCTCTTGGGCTCTGTCAGGCGATGATGCACAAAAAGCACCACCCCAACTACCACTGTTACTGCCAAAATTATCAATGCCCCTTCCATCACTCTTCACACATCACAAACCCGGCATTTCTCAGATGATTCCAATAATTGGGATACGACTTGCTGACCACTCCACTATCCAACACCATAAGCTCAGGAATGACCATTGCCGCCGGAGCAAACGACATCGCCATACGGTGGTCGTCGAAGGTCTCGATGCGAGGAGTCTCGTCGATGACAATGTGCTTGCCGTCGCTGCGGAGTATCTCGTCGCCCACTGCCTCCACCATATAGCCCAATTTACGAAGTTGCGAACATAGAGCGGCTATGCGGTCGGTCTCTTTGATGCGCAAAGTTTTCAAGCCACTCACCTCAAAGGGCATACCAAGCAAACACGCTGTCACTACAATAGTTTGTGCCAAGTCAGGCTGCCCGGAAAGGTCTATATCAAGGCGCTTTTGCCTCAACGACTCGTCGTAGCCGAGCACCACACCGATGGGCGTGAAAGAGGTGGTTACTCCCATCCGACGGTAGATTTCAGCCACCCGGCTATCACCCTGAAGGCTGTCGGCAAAGAGTCCTTTAAGGATAATGTCTACTTGAGGCGCTACGGCTTTGATTTCATACCAATAGCTTGCCGCCGACCAATCGCTCTCCACAGCATAATCCACATCTCGGTAGCCTCCTCCGGAAATACGGATATGGCTGTCGGTAACGTCCACCGTAGCTCCGAAATTACGCATCATCGCTGCCGTCATTTCCACATAAGGGCGCGAAATCATGTCACCTTCCACCTCAATGGTCAATCCGCCACTAATCATCGGCGCAATCATCATCAAAGCCGACACATATTGCGAGCTCACGTCGCCTTTCAGGCGTACCGCCGATGGTGCTTCAAGCCTCTTTCCCTCAATCTTTAACGGCGGAAAACCTTCTTGCATAACATATTCGATATGGGCGCCACACTGCCGCAAAGCATCAACAAGCACGCCTATCGGGCGATGACGCATACGTTCGCTACCATCGAGAGTAACACTTCGTCCCTCGAGCTGTGCAAAATATGCTGTGAGGAAGCGCATCGCCGTGCCGGCGGCTCCGATATTCACCACATCGCCCTCCTCAGCCAAAGCTCGGAGCATGGCATTGGTGTCGTCGCAGTCGGCAGTGTTATGCAAGATGCCACCTCCTCCCGACAAAGCATTAATCACCAAAGCTCTGTTGCTAAGGCTTTTGGAGGCAGGGAGCGACACTTCTACAACCCGTGTCGGCGGCATATATGTAATCTTCAGATTTTTCTTCATCGTGTCACTAAGTTGTTAATTACTACAGGAGCAACCACCCTATCGATGGCACACGCTTCACTTGCCGATGCAGTGATAGCAGAACCCCTCCTCGGCAAGCTCTACGGCATCATAGATATTTCTGCCATCAACGATAATATTTCCCCTCATCGTGCGCTTCACCACTCCCCACGACGGCAAGCGAAACTGCTTCCACTCGGTAAGCAATGCCAAAGCGTCGGCATCGGGAAGGGCATCATACATATCGCGAGCATACTCCACACTGTCGCCCAAACGACGGCGACACTCCTCAATAGCCACCGGGTCAAACACCCTCACCACCGCACCGTCGCGGAGCAAGCGGTCAATCACCACCAATGCCGGAGCTTCACGCATATCGTCGGTTTCCGGCTTGAATGCCAACCCCCACATAGCGATGCGTTTGCCTCTCAATCCCTCGGGGAAGAGCGCCTTCAATTTGTCGTAGACAATTGATTTTTGCGCTTCATTGACAGCCTCCACCGCCTCAATCACCCTCATCGTGTAGCCGTGCTGCTTCCCTGTATGGATAAGTGCTTTAACGTCTTTGGGGAAACACGAGCCGCCGTAGCCACAACCGGGATAAAGGAACTTATTACCTATGCGAGCATCCGAGCCAATACCTTTTCTCACCATATTGACGTCTGCACCGACAAGAGCACAAAGGTTAGCGATGTCGTTCATAAACGAAATGCGAGTGGCAAGCATCGAATTAGCGGCATACTTGGTCATCTCCGCTGAAGCTATATCCATAAATATCACACGGAAATTATTGAGCAGAAACGGTCGATAAAGACGCTCCATCACCTTGCGCGCACGGTCGCTCTCCACTCCTATCACCACTCGGTCGGGCGACATAAAATCTTTGATTGCCGCACCTTCCTTGAGAAACTCCGGATTGGAAGCCACCTCAAAGGGCACTTCAACGCCACGCTGCATAAGCTCTTCATTGATAGCAGCTTTGATGAGTTTAGAGGTACCTACGGGCACAGTGCTTTTGGTGACAAGGATTGAATATTTATTGATATTACGACCGAAGGTGCGTGCCACCTCGAGCACAAATCGAAGGTCGGCACTGCCATCATCGTCGGGAGGAGTGCCTACAGCGCTAAACACCAGCTCCACATTGTCGATGACCTCATCAAGACGGGTGGTGAAATGCAATCTGCCTTCTGCCACATTGCGCTTCACCAAGTTGTCGAGACCCGGCTCATAGATGGGGATTATGCCCTGTTTGAGATTATGGATTTTCTTTTCATCAATATCCACACAAGTGACGTCTACGCCCACCTCCGCGAAGCAAGCGCCCGACACCAGCCCTACATACCCCGAACCTACAATCGCAATATTCATAAAAACACTAATAGTTGTTTCGTAAAAAAAGATATCTCAGTCTGACAACCCCTTATTTCACATACTTCTTGGCTTGCTCGGCAATCAAGTCGGCATCCTCAAAGTAGTTGATGCGCATAGCGCGACGCACATCGTCAAGGGTAGCGGCAGCCACCTTGCGCGCTTCTTCGCTTCCCTTGCGCAAAATGTCGAACACCGCAGGGATGTCTTTTTCATATTCGGCACGACGAGCACGAATGGGTGCCAACTCTTCTTCAAGCACACTGATGAGGATTTTCTTCACCGTGCCGTCGCCCACGCCACCGGCGCAATACTTGTCTTTCAAATCCTGAAGACTTGAGAAGTCGCTGCAATGGCGAGCAAAAGTCTCCTCGGAGCAGAAAGCATCAAGATAGATAAACGGGCAGTTGCCTTCCAAGTGACCGGGGTCGGAAATGTTGAGATGCAAAGGGTCGGTGTACATGCTTTTCACCTTCTTTGCCACCTCTTTAGCGGTGTCGGAAAGGTAGATGCAGTTGCCAAGCGACTTACTCATCTTTGCCTTGCCGTCGGTGCCCGGCAGACGCAAGCAAGCGGCGTTGGAGGGCAAAAGGATTTCCGGCTCCACAAGGGTCGGTCCGTAGACGTGGTTGAAGCGATTGACGATTTCGCGAGTAAGCTCTATCATCGGCTCTTGGTCTTCACCCACAGGCACCGTAGTGGCACGAAAAGCGGTGATGTCAGATGCCTGGCTCACAGGGTAGCAGAAAAAGCCCACAGGGATGCTGGCTTCGAAGTTGCGCATCTTTATCTCTGTCTTCACCGTCGGGTTGCGTTGCACTCTCGACACTGTGACAAGATTCATATAATAGAATGCCAGCTCGGTAAGCTCCGGCACTTGCGACTGAATGAAGATTGTGGTCTTTGCCGGGTCGAGACCCACCGACAGATAGTCAAGTGCCACCTCGATAATGTTTTGACGTATCTTTTCGGGATTGTCGGCATTGTCGGTGAGCGCCTGTGCATCGGCAATCATCACAAAAATCTTATCATATTCACCGGAATTTTGCAGCTCAACGCGTCGACGCAAAGAGCCTACATAATGTCCTAAATGAAGTTTGCCGGTCGGGCGGTCGCCCGTAAGTATAATTTTTTCCATATTATTTTTCAAAAATATTCGATAATGTTATTTCTTCACTCCACCTTTCAATCCGCCTTTTACGCCTCCGGAAAGGTTAAAGATATTATGGTCGAAATTGGTGGTTTTGAGTCCTTGCTCACGTTTACGCTTCAATGCAAGCATCACCAATCGGTCCATCAGTTGGTCAAACGGCAGATTGGTGGCTTCCCACAAGTAGAACGACAACGAGCCGGGGATAGTGTTTATCTCATTGACATACACCGCCATTGTTTCGGCATCCACCATAAAATCCACACGGCTCACACCATGACACGACAGCACACGGAAGGTCTCGCACGCCAAAGACTGAATCTTGGCGGTGATGGGTGCAGGCAAATCGGCAGGTATGCGCTTGGCTGATGCCTGCATACCTTTGGCGCTCTTGGTGCCGCCCATATACTTGTCTTCATAAGAGAGGAAATCGCCTGTCTTTATAGGCTCTTCCAAAATCGAGGGTTGGCAGTCGTCGGCATCACCGAGCACCGAGCAATTTATCTCTTTTAGATTTTCCACCATGTCTTCCACAATGATGCGTGTGGAATATTTCTCGGCATTCTCCACGCTCTCCACGAGTTCTTGGCGCGACGCGGCGCGACTGATGCCCACACTCGAGCCGAGGTTGGCAGGCTTCACAATCACCGGATAGCCGATATTTTCTTCCACCTTCTTGATGAGGGCTTCTTTCTCTTTATACCATTGCTTGTCGGTAAACCACACATAATCGACCACGGGCACACCGCAATCTTTCAAAATCATCTTCATCGTCACTTTATCCATACCATTAGCCGAGGAGAAAGTGTTACACCCGGCATAAGGGATACCGATAGTTTCGAGCACCCCCTCGAAGATGCCGTCTTCCACATTGGTGCCGTGGAGCACGGGAATGACCACATCGATTGTGGCATAAATGTTGTCGCCACCAAAAAGTTTACCCTTAGTGCGATAGAGGTTGTAGTTGCCAAATTCGGGACGCATATACACAGCCTCGCATTTCTGCTCCAAGGCTTTCATGTCGCGATAGTTTGCCACATCAAAGAGGGCATCACCGGTGACCCAATGTCCGAGTTTGGTGATATATATTGGTATTACGTTGTATTTGTCACGATTCATTGCGTGCATAGCCTGAGAAGCCGAAATCACAGAAATTTCGTGCTCCACTGAGCGACCGCCAAAAAATACTGCTACGTTGGTTTTCATTTCTATTATATGTCTTTATAATTATGTTTTCGTTTATTTGAAAGTGTCGGGAAGGTCATTTTCATAAAGTACCGTGTCGCCCGAAGCGAGCAGCGACGACAAGCGTTGCTGTGCTTGGGCAAAAGTATCCACCGTGATAACCTTCTCTTCGTCGGTCATACCGGCATTTTGCAATCCTCGGAGTATTGCTTCACGATTATACTGTCCCACAATGATAGCCACATCCACCGACTTGGCGATATGTTCGCCAAAGTGCTCGTTGTGGTAGTCTTGCTTGTCGCCAAGCTCAATCATACCCGGAGTCACAACTATGCGCTTGCCTCCCTTCATACGCGAAAGCACATCGAGCGCCATCCGCGAGCCGTCGGGATTGGAATTAAAGGCATCGTCGATGATTGTCACTCCGCCGGCGGTGCGCTTCATATTCAGTCGGTGCTCCACCTGCTCAATTTTGCTCACGGCGTAGCGTATCTTGTCGTCGCTCACGCCAAGACGCATAGCGACAATCACGGCAGCCATAAGATTGGAGATATTACATTCGCCCACCAAACGCGTTTCGAGCGCCACGCTCCGACCCTCACCCTTGATGGTAAATCGAGTGCCGAAAGCACTATACTCGATATCGGCAGCCACATAGTCGGCGTGCTCAGTAGCTCTCACGGCATAACGCACCGCCTTGACATTATTGACTTCACGATTAGCCACATATTCAAAATCGTTGTTTACCACCGCAAACCCATCGTCGGGCAAAGCATCGACAAGTTCGAATTTTGTGCGTTGCACATTCTCTATCGTCTTAAACGACTCCAAATGCTGCTCGCCTACAGCCGTAATCACAGCCATCTGAGGATGCACAATGTCGCAAATTTCTTTGATATCACCAATTTGCTTTGCGCCCATCTCCACAATAAACACCTGATTGTAAGGCTTCAGCATCTCTCTCACGGTGCGCACCACACCCATCGGAGTGTTGAAGCTGCCGGGAGTCATCAGTACATCATACTGCTCGCTAAGGATGCGATAAAGATAATGCTTGGTGCTGGTCTTGCCATAGCTGCCGGTAATGCCGATGATTTTCATGTCGGGCATCTGCGCCAGGATGCGCTTGGCATCGTCGATAAAACTCTTGTTGATAGCTCTTTCCACCGGCTTCATAGCCCAATTGCAAGCGGCTGTAACCGCCCAAGAGAAGGTGGCAAGCACAGCTACAACTGTCACTATACCTATATCAAACAGAAAATAATAAGCCACTGCCACAGGGATGACGGCAAACACAGTGAGCACAAGCATCGTGATAAGCAGACGCCACACTCGACGAGTCATCACCAACGGCTTTTTATATTTCTTTCGCGACAAAGCTATGCCCTTTACGGCAAACACAATCGTTGCAACACCCACTTTCACCAACAAATGAAACTGAGAAAACAACAGCAACAACACTGCCAAATCAACAAGTCGGGAGGGCGACATATAATCGCTGTTGGTGCGCCACCAACGGAAATAACGCTCATTGCGATAAGAATTTTGCTGCATCATCTGCAAGTCGACCCTATAGCGTTGCACAAGATAAAATAATGAGGAAACGACGAAAAGCATCCTCACCGCAATCAAAGCTAACACCGGTCCTTCAAGAAATTCCATAATCATTTATTTCGTTTATCTTTTTCAAGAAATGAATTTATTACCGCATCAAATTGCCACGGATTTTCCAAGAAGCTGTAATGGCCCACTCCCGGAAACTCCACCAAGCCGGCATCGGGGATGAGCTTCTCCATCTTTTTTGCATCTGAAAGCGGTGTAGCCGTGTCGTCAGTGCCCCAGACCAACAGCGTCGGGCATTTGATTGAAGGCATCACACACTTGAGGTCTTCGTTTACCACCTTGCTGAGGATGCGGCGCATCATCTCCGAAGCATTGGAATAGTCGCTGGAACCTACCTTCTTACGATATCGGTTGAGCATCTCCTCTCCTTTGGCTTTTCCCATCATCAAGGGCAACAAATGCTTCACGGCCTTGTAAGTGTAGACCTTCACATAATATTTCATCGAATGGCGAGGCTTGATGCCGGCAGCATCCACAAGGATGAGCTTTCTCACAGACCGACGCGACGACAACAAGATGCCAACCCTGCCTCCGAATGAGTGTCCCAGCAAGATGGGGTTATCTATGCCCTCAATGTCAAGAAATCGTTCAATAAGGGCTGTATATTCTTCCACCCCCCACACTGTGGGCGGCTCGCTACTCTTGCCAAAGCCCGGGAAATCCACATTATAAACCTTAAACGACGGAGTGAGAAGGTTTTCGATGCGGGCGAGAGTGGTGCGGTTACAACCCCAGCCGTGCATCAACACCACCGGAAGACCCTCACCCTCAACGCTATAGTTAAACTTAACGCCATTAATTTCGATTAGTTTCTCCATTTTCACGCAAATATGCCGCAAAGTTACGGAAAGCAAACGGAAAATTGCTACTTTGTCAGCGTTTTTATTTAGTTTATTTAGACCCTGTCCCACAATAATTGTTAACAACA
Source organism: bacterium (assembly GCA_004561555.1). GTDB lineage: Bacteria > Bacteroidota > Bacteroidia > Bacteroidales > Muribaculaceae > Limisoma. Next base: position 28,450 of record SFVH01000007.1, on the reverse strand, counting down.
CGGATGTGGTAACATCCTCCACATTGTTGGGCTTCAAGAGAAAAAGTGATGTATTTATCAATCTAAAACTCAAACAAAAGCCATTGTGGTGCAGAGACTAAGACTATTTAGCTTTTGACTGCTTTATTTTCCATATTACGGCACCATTGGCAGGGATATCCGTAACAAAAGGCTGGTCGGGCATCAATGATTTTTTCTTGCGACGCGAGGTGAGCAACTCCGTGGCAAAGAAGTTGCCGCGCAACATGCCGAGAGTCTCAAAAGCATGCTCGGGGATAGTGATTTCCACATTACACTCCTCTCCGGAGAAGTTTACCGCCACGAGGATTATGTCGTGGCCTTTTTTTCTCAAATATGCATATTGGCGATGAGCATCAAAATGAGGCTTCCCATAGTTGACATACATCACATCAAAAAATTGCCCTTCACGGATTGCCGGCTCACTCACGGCAATGCGGAATAGTCGCTTGTAAAACTCGCGCAACTCAATCTCCGAAGTGGAGAGCCGTTCGTAGTCGCATTTGCCGTGGTTATACCAACGGCGCACCGTAGGGATGCTCCAATAGTCAAAGATGGTGGTGCGACCGTCACGACCGCTGTAGCCCTCAGCATCATCAGCTTTCTCTCCCAGCTCTTGCCCGGCATAAATCATCATCGGACCGGTGGAAAGGGTGGTAGCCACGACAAGCGATGGACGCACAAGCTGCGCATTGCCGGCAAACTGCTCCGAAGCAAAACGCTGCTCGTCGTGATTTTCAAGGAAATTGAGCATATGGGAGCCGATACCGTCGACCGTCTGCCAACAATTGGTGATTTGCGCCGCCGAGACGTTATGACATTGGATGCCGCGAAGCTTGTCGTAGAGGTTCACCTTATCATAAAGATAGTCGAAGCCGCCTCTGAAGATATAGTCGCGATAGATATTCACATCATACAGCTCGGCAATAAACTTGATTTCCGGATATTTCTCTTTCACATTAGAGATTGCCCATTCCCAAAACTCTACAGGCACCATATGCACCATATCGCAACGGAAGCCATCCACACCCTTTGCCGACCAAAAGCGCAAAATGTTGAGCATCTTCAGCCAAGTGTCGGGGATAGGACTGAAATGGGCAGTACCGTTACCGTAGTCGATGCCGTAGTTGAGTTTCACAGTCTCATACCAATCATATTGTCCGGGAAAGGCATTAAAACAATCGTTGCCCGACGCCTTTGCCGGAAATTCCACATAAGCATCGGCACCTTCCCCGATGTAAAACGTCGGCGAGAATTTCTGGCGAGGTATGTAATAAAAGTTATTATTCGGACTAAAAAATTTATCCATATCATCGTCAGCACTGAAATCTTTCACCCCTTTTGGAGCCACATCGGAATGATACTGACGCGCCACATGGTTGGGCACAAAGTCGATTATCAGCTTCAAGCCGGCTTGATGCACTCGCTCCACCAGCGCCTCAAACTCCGCCATACGGTCGGGCACACTCACCGCCAAGTCGGGCGAAATGTCGTAGTAGTCTTTGATGGCATACGGCGAGCCGGCTTTGCCCTTCACCACCCAATGATTGTCCGGACGGATGCCGTAGCGACTATAGTCGGTAGCGGTGGCGTGTTCTATCACTCCGGTAAACCACACGTGAGTCACGCCCAACTCAGCTATTGAGGCAAGCACGCGAGGTGTGATGTCGTTAAGCTTTCCGCAACCGTTTTCTTCTATCGTGCCATTAGGCACACAATGGTCGTTGTCGTTAGTAAAAAGGCGTGTAAATATTTGATAAATGATTAATTTGTCGTTCATAGTTGATAGCTTATGTTTCCGACAAATTTACTACAAATTTCCCCATTTAGCAAACATTAGCCGATAAAACACCTATCTATCCCCTAATAATTGACAAATGAATCTTTAGCAAGAAAAAACATGTGGGAAAACGAAGAAATTACCAACTGAATTATTACCTTTGTGAAAAATTTATCTAAACTGCGTTTTTCTATTTTTAAGCATTTTCTGAGGGATGAAACGGATACTCGTTGTAGGGTCGACAGGGCAAATAGGTTCTGAGCTCACCATGAAGCTAAGAGGTATCTATGGCGATACCAATGTTGTAGCAGGATATATCAAAGGTGCCGAGCCTAAAGGAGAGTTAGCTCTATCAGGACCTGCGGAGCAAGCTGATGTCACCGATGCCCTGGGCATAGCCGAGGTGGTGAAAAAGCACAAAATCGACACTATCTATAATCTTGCGGCCCTATTATCGGCAGTGGCGGAGCAGAAGCCCCAACTGGCATGGCACATAGGTGTGGGCGGCTTGTTTAATATTCTCGAGGTGGCGCGCGAAGTAGGTTGTGCCGTATTCACTCCGAGTTCTATAGGCTCATTCGGGCCGGACACCCCCAAAGACAAGACTCCTCAAGATGTGTTGCGCACACCTCGCACAATGTATGGCATCACCAAGGTGTCGGGAGAGCTGCTTAGCGACTACTACTACCATCGATTTGGTGTTGACACTCGCTCGGTGCGCTTCCCCGGCTTGATTTCTTATGTCACCCTTCCCGGCGGTGGCACCACCGACTATGCCGTAGATATCTATTACTCAGCCGTGAAGGGCGAACGCTTCCGTTGCCCTATTGCCGCCGGCACGTTTATGGATATGATGTATATGCCCGATGCGCTGAGGGCAGCAATAGAGATTATGGAAGCGGATGCCTCTCGATTTGTGCATCGCAACTCGTTTAATATTGCATCGATGAGCTTTGACCCGGAAATTATCTTTGCCAACATCAAAAAATATGTGCCCGACTTTGAGATGGAATATGACATCGACCCGCTGCGTCAACAAATAGCAGAATCGTGGCCCAACTCGCTCGACGACTCTTGTGCACGCCAAGAATGGGACTGGAAGCCGCAATACGACCTCGACACCATGACGCGCGATATGCTTGCTCGCCTCAAAGAGAAGTTTGGCTTGTAGCTGTCAACAACCCATTTTTTGTGGGATTGATATCACACTCAACCCTTGCGCTGCCCTGTCTACAGCTATCTACGACACACTAATAGGCGGTCTGCACGCGGAGCACTCTGACTCCGGTAGCTGTGCGGTTGTTGCGCAACATCTCTGAAAGGTCATATTTGTCTATCATCACCTTCTTGCCTGCCGATGAAGCATGGAGAAGATGTGGCTTTCCGTCGATAAGGCGCACGATGCCGAGATGCGACACGTCAAGACCCTCGATTTTTGTTGTGATGCAGATGATATCACCGTTTTTGAGCTCGGCAACAAACTCTTTTTTATGTATGTTTTTCTTATTAATATAAGGATACATATGTCGGTTATATCCGGCTTCAAGGTTTTTTATGCCGGCATAATTCAGGCTATCAGCAAGGGCAGGATAGCTATCACGATGAGCCGACATATAGTTGAGAGTGTTAATGAGGTTTTCGCAATGAGGCATCATACTCGATATCTCCACGAAATTGCCACGCGAGGAATTTTCGATAATCCAAGCACTGATATAGTGCAAACGAGAAGCGTAGCCATTAATTTCGCCATTATGATAGCGCAGATTTTCGAGAGCCGAAGCATAGGATAACCAAGTGGCTTGGCGCATCATTGCAGCGCGAGTGAGCGCCACCAACGTCTCAACGAAAGTGGTGCAATCAAGCTGGTCAATGTTGATGGTGAGATACTCTTTGTCGCCTTCGAGAGTGTGTGCCACATAAGGGGTATCAATAAGGCGGTCGGCAAAGAAGCTCATAAACTGACCGGGTGTCTTGAGCTGTCGGTCGGCAATGGCATCTTTGAGCAAGCCGTTGATTTTCACGGTATCATCAGCGCAATGGAAGCGCACACTTTCGATAGAAAACGCATTGGCACACAAAGATGTCAACGCAACGATGACAAAGATTAGTATTTTTTTCATAATTATGAAGTCTGCATTTATATACCACGAAATTACACTTTTCTTTTTAATTTGGCAAATCATTCCGACCGTAAAGCCTCAAAAAGCGACCTATAAGAAAAGAAGGGTCGCATCGGCACTCCGACACGACCCCAAAAATCGCAATAGGTTATTATCAAATTTTCTTCACCTTAGCCACCTTAATGCCGTTGGCAGTATGGAGTCTAAGGATATAAAGCCCGGCAGACAATGCCGACATATCCACTTTGTTGGTGTGGGACACAGCCACTACCCTACCGTCGGTGGCAACAACTTCGATAGCCGTAGGGTGCACATCGCCGACAGCAGTCACTACATCCACCACGGGGTTAGGATAAACTCTAATCTGAGATGCGTCAATACGCTCCACAGACGATTCACCCACAAGGAAAGTTAGCGGCTCAAAGTCAGAAGACACCCCGTAAGTTGCTGATGAGGTGGTAAAGCTACCAATCTCAAAGCGATAAGTCTCACCGTTTTTATACACCGAAGAAAGTAAGTTGAGCGGCACTTTCACCACATTGTCGCCATATGCCAAACTTACCGACACTTCTTTTTTCGACATACGGCGATTAGTGTTATGATTGAACACATTACAAGTTAAAGTGCCGGAGATTGTATTTGTGGAACTTGAATTAATAGGAATCGACACAGTGATTTGGTCGCCTGGATGGATTGACTCCACGTTGATAGTAGTGGGAGCTGTCTGCACCAATTCAATTTGTGAGGCGGGAGTGCCGTAGTACACTTTGTCGCCGTCAACGGTAATGAAGCATTTATCCTCCATAGACACAATTAAATAATCATCTTTGCCGGTATCTTTGCTTATCGGGTAAAGATAGTAGACACCATCTGCCAATCCGTCGAACAATCCCGATTCGGTCAGCTCTAAATAATAAACATTAGACGGAGAAAGCGAAAAAGTGTCGGAATAGGAGCTGGTATTCACCACATTCCCTTCAGCATCAATCACTGCAAGAGCGATTTTGCCCGTGAATGTATAAATAAGGGAGGTGTTCCAAATACAATTTATATTATAGGTGACGGATTCCCCTTTGTTCCATTGAGTTTCGCTTGGCTCTATCCCACCACCATATCCGGGATAAAGACGTTCGGGAATAATTTCCAATGGGAATAACCCGGCAGAACCAACCATTTTGGAGTCTTTTTGCAAGGTAACAATCGACTGGCTGTAGTTGAAGCCGCCGGCACCACCACCGGCACCTAAAACTTCAGGGTTGAGAGCATCGCAGTCAAAATAACCATCGGAGGTACCACCCCATCCCCAATTGATGTGCAAATAATTATTGGAGTCGTAGCCGTCGGCAACAAAGCAGTGGCCACCGGCAGAGCCGGTACCGCAAAATATCACCGGACGTGCTCCATCTAATTCATCCTTGATGATTTGAAGAAATTGAGTACGAGTGAAAGCATCGCGGAAATATAATTGAGCAAAATATCCGAAACGCTCCATAGCAAATGTTATATCAACGTCGGTCGCACCACTTGCCGATGCGGAATAGTCCATATGTACTGAAGCACCGCAATCAAACATCAACTTCGCCACTGCCTCGGCTTGTGCCGATGTGTAGGAGCCTGAGTAGTCGTCAATCATATTAGCCCAATTATATTGCGACTTGGAAAAGTCGTTTTGCACGCGAATGCGCAACGAGGAGGTGCGATAATCGACAGTGTAGGATTGTGGCTTTTCGGGCCATTTATGATAATACATCACCTGTGCCATACCGGTGGCAACACAGCCGGTGTAGGATGTGGCATTACGCTTTGTGTCGGTGGGACAATCGTTGTTAAACGGCTCATCTTGCCCCCATTTACAAGTCAACAAAGGAGCAACCACAGGCTTTGCCGCCGCAAAAGATTTCTTGGGAGCAGCCACCCCGCTTTGCACCGCAGCAACATAGTCGGCATAGGCATCAAGCAACACTTGTAATGCCTCGGGAATATTGTCGGCATCAAAACGTCCGCTGTCTGAATAACCCACAATCGGAGTCAGCTCGTTGTCGCCGGAAACAATCACAAAGCCACCATTGTCGGAATTAAACGCATAGTAGGGAGCTTCATCATTTGTTTGGCTTTTAAGCTTCACAGCAGACAAAGAGGAAAATGCTCTATCGGCAAAATATTCAGAAGCCGTGCGCAAGGCTTGCGATTCTGTGATTTGTACGGCTTGCGACGTTCCAAACGCGGACAGTGCAAGCACAAAAAAAAGAGTTTTTTTCATCAAGATTAGAATTTATGTAATAAACCGCCCAAAATTACTATTTTTTACTTAATAATCCAAACTTATTCCAAAATGAAAATTATAAATCCCGAAAGGCAAAACCCTCCGGGATTTATAATAATTAAGAAAAATACCCTCTATTATATGCCGAGGTCTTTCATAATAGCTTCGATTTTAGCATCGGCACGTTGCTCAGTGGCCTTATAATCGGCAGCCGAAGCGAGAGTGTCGTGCACCTCAAGATAGAACTTGATTTTTGGCTCTGTGCCCGAAGGACGGATAGACACCTTCGTACCGTCGGCAGTGAAATATTGAAGCACATTGGACGTTGCCGGCATATCAAGCTTCGACTTCTCGCCGGTAGCCACATTGGTGGCTTCAAGCGATTGATAGTCTTTCATCAAAGTGACATCCGAACCAGCCAATTGTTTTGGCGGATTTTCACGGAATTGCTTCATAATAGCCTGAATTTCTTCTGCGCCCGACTTACCTTTTCTCACAAGCGAGATGCCCTTTTCGCGCGAGAAACCATACTTCATATAAATATCGATGAGCATATCGGTCATATTCATGCCCTTGTCTTTAGCCCATGCAGCGATTTCAGCCATCAATGAGATTGCCGATACGGAGTCTTTATCGCGCACGAAGTCTTCGGCGAGGAAGCCATAGCTCTCTTCGCCACCGCCAAGATATCGAGCCTTGCCCTCGTTTTCGCGCATCACATTGGCAATCCACTTAAATCCGGTGAAGCAGTCATACATCTTGATGCCTTGAGCCTCAGCGATGCTCTTGATGGTCTCGGTGGTCACGATGGTTTTCACCACATATTCGTTGCCGGTAAGTTTGCCAAGCTCTGCATTGCGGGTCATCAGATAGTTGAGGAAGATGAGCACAATCTGGTTGCCATTGATGAGCACATACTCGCCGTTGTTGTCGCGAATAACCAAGCCTATGCGGTCGGCATCAGGGTCGGATGCCATCACCATCTCTGCACCAGTTTCTTTAGCCTTTGCCACACCCATAGCCATTGCCGATGGCTCTTCGGGGTTGGGCGATGCCACTGTGGGGAAGTCGCCCGACAGCACTTCTTGCTCGGGCACACCGATGATGTCGGTGAAGCCGAGGTTGCGGAGCGCTTGCGGGATAAGCTTCAAGCCGGTGCCGTGAATAGGAGTATAGACAATCTTCATATCGTGATGCTTGGCGATAGCTTCCGGACTCAACGACAAGCCTTTCACTTTCTCCAAGAATATTTTGTCGACATCCTCGCCGATAATCTGAATCTTTGAGGGGTCGCCGGCAAACTTGATATCCTTGACATCAGTCACTTCGTTGACATACTTGATGGTGTTAACGTCGTGGGGTGCAATCATTTGAGCGCCATCATTCCAATAAGCTTTGTAGCCGTTGTACTCCTTAGGATTGTGAGAAGCCGTGATAATCACACCGCTCTGGCATCCGAAATGACGGATGGCAAACGACATCTCCGGAGTGGGACGACAGCTGTCGAAGAGATACACCTTAATGCCGTTGGCAGAAAAGATATCAGCCACGATTTCAGCAAATTTGCGAGAGTTGTTTCTCACGTCGTGACCTACAACGACACTGATTTCTTCAAGGTCGGCAAATGCCACCTTAAGATAGTTTGCCAAGCCTTGTGTGGCTGCACCTACAGTGTAGATGTTCATACGGTTGGAGCCTACGCCCATAATGCCGCGCAAACCGCCGGTACCAAATTCGAGGTCTTTGTAAAACGATTCAATAAGTTCAGTCTTGTCGTCAGCGTCAAGCAGAGCTTTCACGGCAATGCGTGTTTCTTCGTCGTAAGCAGGAGACAGCCATTTTTCAGCCTTCTCCGTCACTTGTTTAATCAATTCGTTATCCATATTTTATATTAGGTTTAGAAATTACTATTTACAACCCGGGCAACGAGGCTTGATTTGCTTGAAAAAGTCGTTGCCTTTATCATCTACAAGGATAAATGCGGGGAAGTTTTCCACATGGATTTTCCAAATAGCTTCCATGCCGAGTTCGGGATATTCCACACATTCAATGCTCTTGATGTTGTTTTTAGCCAATATAGCTGCCGGACCGCCGATGCTACCGAGGTAGAAACCGCCATGCTTGTGGCAAGCGTCGGTCACCTGCTGCGAGCGATTACCTTTGGCGAGCATCACCATGCTGCCTCCGTGGCTTTGGAAGAGGTCTACATAGGGGTCCATACGGCCTGCTGTGGTCGGGCCCATTGAGCCGCAAGCCATTCCTTCGGGAGTCTTTGCCGGACCGGCATAGTAGACAGGATGGTTTTTGAAATAGTCGGGCAACTCTTCGCCGCGGTCCACACGCTCTTTGAGCTTAGCATGAGCAATGTCGCGAGCCACGATGATAGTGCCATTGAGCGACAAGCGAGTGGAGACTGGATATTTTGTGAGTTCTTTGAGGATGTCAGCCATCGGTTGGTCAAGGTTGATTTTCACCACGTCACCCTCACCGGCATTGCGAAGCTCTTCCGGGATAAGTTCGCCGGGATTGCTGTCGAGCTTTTCAATCCAAATACCATCTTTATTAATTTTACACTTGATGTTGCGGTCAGCGGAACACGACACACCCAAACCTACCGGACACGAAGCGCCGTGGCGCGGCAAGCGAATGATTCTAACGTCGTGGGCATAATATTTACCACCGAATTGTGCGCCCAAGCCAATGCGATGAGCCTCTTCGAGCACTTGCTTTTCAAGTTCTATATCGCGGAAAGCACGTCCGGTTTCGTCGCCGGTAGTGGGCAGATTATCGTAGTAGTGAGTGGATGCGAGCTTCACGGTGAGAAGGTTTTTCTCTGCAGAGGTGCCACCGATAACAAATGCGATGTGATAAGGCGGACAAGCAGCGGTGCCGAGAGTTTTCATCTTCTCTACAAGGAAGGGCACGAGGGTGGCAGGGTTGAGTATGGCTTTAGTCTCTTGATAGAGATAAGTCTTGTTGGCTGAGCCACCGCCCTTGGTCACACAAAGGAAGTGGTATTCCATGCCTTCGGTGGCTTCGATGTCGATTTGCGCCGGAAGGTTGCACTTAGTGTTCACCTCATCATACATCGTCAACGGAGCGTTTTGCGAATAGCGAAGGTTACATTCGGTGTAAGTCTTATACACACCCAGCGAGAGAGCTTCTTCGTCGCAAAATCCGGTCCACACTTGCTGACCTTTTTCGCCATGGATGATGGCAGTACCGGTGTCTTGACAGAACGGCAACACCCCCTTGCTTGCCACATCGGCATTACGGAGGAAGGTGAGCGCCACATATTTATCGTTTTCACTTGCTTCCGGGTCGCCGAGGATTTTAGCCACTTGCTCGTTGTGGCTGCGACGAAGCATAAATGAAACGTCGTGGAAAGCGGCATTTGCCATTGCAGTGAGTCCCTCTTTTTCTACTTTCAAGATGGGTTTGCCTTCAAACTCACCAAGCGATACATAGTCCTTGGTGAGCAAATAATACTCTGTGTCATCTTTTCCGAGTTGAAACATCGGACGATACTTAAATTCAGGATTTGCCATAATTACGTATCAGTATTTTTTATGTTGGTTTTTTCTATTTTACATACGATTCCAATTCGCGCATTTTAGCACCTATTTCTTCCGAGGGCTTGAGGTCAAAAGCAATTTTGTAGTATTCATAAGCCGTGGTGCGCTCCTCTGCCAGCTCTTGCGCCTTCGCGGCATCCACCCATGCCTGTTGGGCGGAGATGAGCTTCGGATTGAGCATATTGTCGAGGTCTTTGTAGCGGTCAAATGCGAGGTCGCCGGTATTGACATCTTCAAAGTCCGACTCAATGTTTTTAATTTCCATAAGCACATTTTTCGCATTTATGAGCGCCTCATAATTAGTATCATTGCCCTGCTCGATGAGCGACTTGCAATTGTCGCATTTCTTGGTATAATTGTCGTAATCGTCTTGATATTGCTCGACATCATCGGTTGATTTGGAAGAGAAGTCAAACCAACCGGCCTCGTAGGCAAACCACCCGCAAATGGCAAGTATTGCAGCAGCGACCCCACTAATCACGAAATAAATCCACGAATTGCTCTTGGGCTTTTTGTCGTCAATGCTATCAATATTGTCGTTGACCATATTGTCAGCCTTATTCTGCGAAATCACCTTCGTATGTTCGCCCGGGACAAATTCCGGCGGTTCGGGAGCTGACTCAGCCTCGGCTTGCGATGGTTGCACTGAGGTGATTTCACTAATCATATCGTTGACGCTCTTAGTGCGCTCATCGGTGCGATAAGCCATAGCGTGAATGATAGCTTTACGAACATTTGTCGACAATCCCTCGGGCAATGCTGCATTGATTTTTTGCTCGGTGATGTCGCTCGACACCTCCGGCACCCTTCCGGTGAGCATAAAATAGAGCACTGCGCCCAACGCATAAACATCGGCTTGCGGAGAAAACTCCTTTAATCCGGCATATTGTTCCACAGGAGCAAACCCGTCGCTACAGCCTTGCACACGTATTTCGCTCGTGGGCTTACCCTTTTCGTCGAAATGCTTAGCCAAGCCGAAATCGATAATCACCGGGGTGCGATTGGAGCCCGAATAATCCACACGAAACATCACATTGTCGGGCTTGATATCAAGGTGGTTTATCTTATTCTCATGCAAAAATGCCACCGCATTGGCAACAGGCAAAAACAGCGCAAGAGCTTCTTCTTCGGGTAATGAACCCTTCGCCTTAACCCATTCACGCAAATCGCCGCCATTGAGGTATTCCATCACATAATAGACTGTGTTATTATCCTCAAACACCTCATTAACCGGCACCACACCGGGATTCTTGCCGCTAATCGACTTCAAGCGTTTTGCTTCGCTGAAGAAGTCTGCTCGGCTCTGCTCCACCCTCGGCTTCAAGGGATTGGAACACACTACAAAAGAGTTTGACTCACTACGTTCGCAAGCATCTTTGAGGAAGTGCTCTTTGACAGCAAAGTATGCGATAGTGGGCACATTTCCCACCATCACCGACGACGACACCTTATAAGTGATACCGAAACCGCCTTGACCGAGCACTTGCTCCACTCGATAGGCTCTACCGTTCGGCTCTTTTAATATGGTGCCTATAGGAAGGGTATTATTCATATATAATGTTTTTTTCAATTTTGCTTCAAATTTAGCAAAAAATTTGCTTAATATGAATAGTCTATCTCTTTTTTATTCAAAAATCAGAAATTTAGTGGTATCTTTACACAAGATGAATAGTTTTGATTTTATTTTCACCGAAGAATTTGAGAAGTGGCTCGCTGAAATCCGAGCCACAGACATCAATCGTCTGAGGCTTAAAGAGGCTTCAGCCTTTCCTTTCGACAAAGGATTATCACTGACACAGCTGGAATGTCGGCGCAAAGCCGGCAGCAAAATCCCGGAGCTTGCACAAAAGATTGCCTATCCCACAAAGGTAAGTATCGAGCAATGCTCCTCACAACAACCGGCACGGATGCATGCCTCGCTGTTTAAGGGTATAAAGAAGGTTGCCGACCTCACTTGTGGCTTGGGGGTGGACTCCTACTATATTTCGCAGTGTGTAGAGCAACTCGCGTCCATAGATGCTTCGCCGGTAGTAGCCGAAGCCGCCACTCTGAATTTCAGCAAATTAGGCTGCAAAAACATCACTGTGGTCAACGACACTGCCGAACACTTCCTTCAGCATCACGACAACGACTTTGACGCCGCTTTTGTCGACCCCTCACGACGCCTCACTGACGACCGCAATGTGCGCACCATAGCCATAGCCGACACCGTGCCGAGTGTGAGCAAAATCCTATCGCTACTGAGTGAGCGTTGCCGCTTTTTGATTGTAAAAGCCTCTCCGATGGTGGATATCTCTCAGACAATACGCGACTTCCCGAGCATCAGCGATATATGGGTGCTGTCGGTGAAAAACGAGTGTAAGGAATTGCTGTTTAAAATTGTGCGCCACAACATCCCTGACAACATCTACATCCACTGCATCAACTATGCCGCCGACAAAGCACACAGCTACACCGCCCAGAGGCGGAAGCAGCCGGAAGTGGCAAAAGCAAAACCCGAAAAAGGCGCATACCTCTACATCCCCAACTCATCGGTAATGAAGGCAGGACTTTATGATGACGTAGCAGAAAAATTTGCTCTTTGTGCCGCCGCCGACAATTCTCACCTATACTTCTCCCATGCTCAACATCCTGATTATCCGGGGAATATCATGGAGATAGCAGATGTGTTCTCAATGTCAAAAGCCGACGTGAAACGCCTCAGCAAAAGCATTGAAGCGGCAATGATTACCTGTCGCAACTTCCCGATGAAGCCGGAAGAATTGCGCAAACGCCTGAAAATCAAAGATGGCGGCACGCATCACATCTATGCCACCACCACCTACGACAACCAACGGCTTCTTATCCTCTGCCTAAATCGTAATGTGACAAGCTCCTAAAACGGTTTGCGATATTTATCGGGCGAAGCGTCTTCTATAATGCTCAGATAGCTCGCATAGCGCGACTCGCTGATAGTGTGCTCCTCGAGTGCTTTCTTCACCGCACACCCAGGCTCATGGGTGTGAGTGCAGTTGTTGTAGCGACATCCCACCGATGCTTCAAAAATCTCCGGGAAGTAATGTGCCACCTCCTCTACATTGAAGTCAATCGTGCCAAAGCCTTTCACTCCCGGTGTGTCAATGATATAACCGCTCTCGTCGCCGGGAATGGCATACATCTCGGAGAAGGTTGTGGTGTGCATACCCGTGAGGTGGGATGCCGACACTGCTGCTGTCTTAAGATTTAAGCCGGGAATAAGCGAATTGATGAGAGTAGACTTTCCGACACCGGAATTGCCGGAAAAAAGAGTGACCTTCCCGGAGAGCTGTCGGCGCAATGCATCCACCCCCTCGCCCGTAGTAGCAGAAATGGCGCAAACCTTATAGCCTATACCTTCATAAAGATATTTGAATGCTTCAACATACTCCAGCCATTCGCTATCGAGAACGTCAACCTTATTAATAATTATCACCACGGGAACGCGATAGGCCTCGGCAGTGGCAAGAAAGCGGTCGATAAACACAGTGGCTGTAACCGGAGGTGCAAACGAAACCAACAAAAAGGCTTGGTCAAGATTGGATGCCAAAATATGCGACTCCTTGGATAGATTGCTCGCACGTCGTATGATGTAGTTGCGACGGGGTTTTATTGATGTGATAAAGCCAGTGTTGTCGGCATTTTCTATTACAACAACATTGTCGCCCACAGCCACCGGATTGGTGGTGCGGATGCCTTTGAGCCGAAAACTGCCCTTTATCTTGCAATTCAAATATCTGCCGCCGGCATCTTTCACTACATACCAGCTTCCGGTGTTTTTAACTACAAGTCCTTCCATAACAACAAAGGTATCAAAAATTATACTATTTCTTCCCAAATCATCACCAAAAATAAGGGAATTTGCTAAATATGCTGAAAAAATATGCTGTATAATTATATTTTTCGGCTAATTTTTGCGAAATATTAAAAAAAATTATTACCTTTGCAACGTGAAACATGTATTAATTATCAAATTATTACTATTATGAACATTGAAACAATCGGCACTTGGGCAGGTCTCGTGTGGAATGCATTAGACGGCAAAGAGTCGTTAACAATCAAGGAAGTAAAAAAAGCTACCAAGCTCAAAGAAAAAGAGCTTTATGCAGCTTTTGGTTGGCTTGGTCGCGAAGGTAAATTGAACATCACTGAAGTAGAAGCTGACATCGTTTTGTCGCTCAATAAGTAATTGACCCGACACATCGAGCAATTCTGACTTTCAGAACATACAGAAAAAGAGGATAGTCGCTATGATTATCCTCTTTTTCATTTTGCTTTAACCCAAATCGGTCATTAAGCCCAAAATGGTCTTAATGACCGAGATATAAAACAACCGCCGCAACTCCGATGACATCGGCGCTGCGGCGATATATATCAATTAACCTTCAAGATTAAAGACCGAGAGCTTCCAATTCGGCATCCATATTAAGCATATAATAAATGTTGCCGAGAAGACGCTTGGTTTGCATATCGGTAGAGTCGAGGTCGTAAGCAGCCTTCATAAACGGCAAAGCCTCCTTATAAAGAGGTATTACATTTTCAGCTTTAAAGCGAGAGAAAGCGGCGCCGGTGAGCTTGTCGTTTTCATCTTGAAGCTTCATAGCTTTCTTCATAAGCAGACGACCGGCATTAAATTGACCTTGCACATAGTTGGCGTCAAGAGCGGCCGACTTCTTGAAACATTCCAAAGCCTCATCTTCATTGCCTTGATTTTCAAGCATCACACCCTTAACGTTGTAGAGCTGTGCGCTATTGGGTTCGGCAGCGAGAGCTTCGCTAACGAGTTGGTTAGCCTCGTCAAACTTACCATTGTTGATGCAATCATTGATAACGATGTTAATGTATTGCGTATCTTCCTTACCAAAGAGAGGAAGAGCTTCGCGAGCAAGAGCCACAATGCCGGCATTGTCTTGCAACTGAGCACAACAGTTCATAGCATAGTCGAACGCATCTTTCTTAACATAGCCCATGCGACGTGCATTGGCGAAAGCATCTACAGCGCCCTTAAGGTCTTCGCCTTGCCAAAGAGCCACACCCTGATAGAATGCCATCTGAGCAATGACTGAATCGGCAGCGACAAACTTCTCGCGAGCGGCGATGCCAGAATAAGGCATGTTCACATACACGCCCCAAGCTGCTGCTGCATCCTTATATTGCTTGGCATCATAGAGGAACGAGCCGGCAATAGAGAAGTCATTGTGATGACCCACGAGGATGTCTATAATGTCTTTGGAATATTTGGTTTTCACCTTAGGACGACCGGTCTTTTTGTCAAGCTTATAAGTACCGTCCTTATTAGTCTCTTTTACAGAGTCGAGCGGGAGAGCGGTAACAAAGCAGTCGTAAGCCTTCACGAGCGATTTACCCATCAAAGGCTTGTCGATTTCGCTTTCTTTACCCATTTGCAGATACACGAGATATTGGTCGTAAACACCAATATTTGCTTTACCTGCTACAAACCACGTTTTAGCGTCGTCCTTAGTTTCAGCGTTTTCAAGCGCCGGGGCGATGTCTTTGGCAGCTGATTTGAAGGTCTCTACATTAGCGCCGAAACCGCCAATCTTGTGGTCCACGTCGTCGACCACACTTTTTTGAGCGAATGCACCGACGGTAGTCAAAGCGCAAAGCAATAAAACTGATTTTCTTTTCATTTTAAATTAGATTTTGTCTATACTATGTATTTTATTCGTTTAGGTTATTGTCTTCCGCATCTTCCTCCACAGAAGCATCGGTAGCCGTCTCTATAGGAGTTACCGAAGGCTCTGTCAGACTTTCTTCGACAGCATCTTCCTCGTTGGAATCTACAACACATACCGAAACAATTTCATCGTTGCGCTTCTCGAGGTCGATGAGTTTCACCCCTTGAGCGGCACGACCATACACATTGATGTCAGCCACATGCAGACGGATGGTAATTCCCGACTTGTTGATAATCATAAGGTCCTTAGAGTCGTCGACATCTTTGATATCTACAAGGCGACCGGTCTTTTCGGTGATGGTGATCGTCTTCACGCCCTTACCGCCACGGTTGGTGATGCGATAGTCTTCGAGATTAGAACGCTTGCCGCGACCCTTTTCCGACACTACCATCACGGTCTTTTGCGTGTCTTCGGTCATCGTAATCATTCCAACCACTTCATCGTCGCCACCATCGAGAGTCATACCCTTCACACCTGCCGACATACGGCCCATATCTCTTACAGTGCTTTCGTTGAAGCGGATGGCACGACCGTTGCGGTTTGCCAAAAGCACCTCTTCGCGACCGTTGGTCATACGCACTTGCAAAAGTTCGTCGCCCTCACGGATAATGATAGCGTTCACACCATTCTGACGCGGACGCGAGTAAGCCTCCAGACAAGTCTTCTTCACTACGCCCTTCTTGGTGCAGAACATAAGGTAGTGGCTCTTGACAAAGTCGGCATCTCCCAAACGTTTGACATTGATAAATGCCTTAACCTTATCGTCGGAGTCGATGTTGAGAAGGTTTTGGATGGCACGACCTTTTGAGGTGCGTGTACCTTCAGGGATGTCATACACTTTGAGCCAATAGCAACGACCCTGCTGAGTGAAAAACAGCATATAGTTGTGCATAGTGGCTGTATAGATGTGCTCGATAAAGTCTTCATCGCGAGTGTCGCTACCTTTAACCCCCACGCCGCCGCGTCCTTGAGCGCGGAATTCGGAGAGCGGTGTGCGCTTGATATATCCCAAGTGAGAGATTGTGATAATCATCTCGTCGTCGGCATAGAAGTCTTCTGCATTAAATTCTTCAGAAGCATAAACGATTTCGGTGCGACGCTCGTCGCCATATTTGTCGCGAGTTTCTACAAGCTCCGACTCAATAAGTTGGCGACACACTTCCGGGTCGTTAAGCACACTGTTTAAATACTCGATGGTGTGCATCAACTCTTCCAATTCCAAATGAAGCTTCTCTTGGTTCATGTTGACCAACGCACTCAATCGCATGTCGACGATAGCACGAGTTTGGATGTCGGAAAGGTCGAAGCGTTCAGCCAATCGTTGGCGTGCCTCGTCGGTGGTGCGCGAGCTACGGATAATCTTCACCACCTCGTCGATATTATCGCAAGCGATAATCAAGCCGTTGACGATGTGGGCGCGCTCTTCGGCTTTCTTGAGTTGGAAACGCGAGCGACGTATCACCACCTCATGGCGATGCTTCACAAACTCCTCAATAATCTCCTTGAGGTTGAGCAATTTAGGACGTCCTCCCACCAAAGCCACGTTATTGACACTAAACGACGACTGCAAAGCAGTCATCTTATACAACTTGTTGAGCACCACACTGGCATTAGCATCCTTCTTAAGCTCGATTACGATGCGGATGCCTCGGCGGTCGGAATGGTCGGCAATGTCGTTGATGCCTTCAATCTTCTTTTCGCCAACGAGGTCAGCGATATTCTTGATAAGTTCGCTTTTATTTACACAATAAGGGATTTCAGTGACCACGATAACATCACGGTCGTTTTCGCTCTCCACCTCGGCTTTTGCCCTCACAATGATGCGGCCGCGTCCGGTTTCGTAGGCTTCTTTCACTCCGGCATACCCATAGATTGTGCCTCCTGTAGGGAAGTCGGGCGCTTTAATGATGTGCATCAGCTCTTCTATGGTGATGTCCGGATTATTGAGCACTGCAATAGAGGCATTAATCGACTCCGTAATGTTATGCGGCGCCATATTGGTAGCCATACCCACGGCAATACCCGACGCACCATTGACAAGCAAATTGGGGAAACGCGTGGGCAACACGGTAGGCTCTTCGATAGTGTTATCAAAGTTGGGCATCATATCCACCGTATCCTCATCAATATCGCGCATCATCTCTTCACCGATTTTCTCCAAGCGCACCTCAGTGTAACGCATAGCCGCCGGAGAGTCACCGTCGATAGAACCGAAGTTACCTTGACCCTCTACCAAAGGATAGCGCAACGACCAGTCTTGCGCCATACGAGCAAGCGTCATATAGATTGACGAGTCGCCATGAGGGTGAAGCTTACCCATAACGTCACCGACGATACGAGCTGACTTCTTTGTAGGCTGATTGGAAGTGTTGCCCAATTTTTGCATACCGAACAACACGCGTCGGTGGACGGGCTTGAAACCGTCTCTGACGTCAGGCAATGCACGCGACACAATCACCGACATCGAATAGTCGATGTATGCCTCTTGCATTTCATCTTCGATATTGATTTTCTTAATACGATCTTCTAACATATATCTTTCTTAATAAATTAACAATTCCGCTCACAGTCAATAAGGGCGGACTTTTAAGCATACAAAGGTATAAAAAATCTCGCAAACCACCTATTTTTATGAGCAAATATTTACAACATTGGAAATGATTAAACAGCTTTTAAGGGGTCGTTCATCGGTTTTTCAGACAAATTTTCAAAATCTTTATTTAATTCTTTCGCGATACGCAAATTTTTTCTAATTTTGGAGAATATTTTAATACTATTATAATAATGTCTGAAGTGATACGCATACGAAAAGGGCTCGACCTTCATTTGCATGGAGAAGCGGCGATGGGAGAATCCCTACTTACCATTGAGCCTCAACGCGTTGCCATTGTTCCCGACGATTTTCAAGGATTCGTGCCGCGATTGCTGAAAAAAGAGGGCGACTTGATTGAAGCGGGCGAGGCTTTGGCATACGATAAGAATTCAACATCAGTAGTGGTGTGCTCCCCTATAAGTGGCAAGGTGGAAAAAATTGTGCGTGGCGAACGCCGTAAGATTCTTGCCATCACCATCGTGCCCGACAGCTCTAAAGCTCGGAAAACATTTGACGTAAAGGCTATCGCAAGCGATCCCAAGCAAGCATTACTTGATGCCGGGTTATGGGCGATGTTCACACAGCGTCCTTACGGAGTGATTCCTTCTCCGGATATTTGTCCACGCGACATTTTTGTGTCATGTTTCGACTCTTCACCTCTTGCGCCGTCTCGCTCGCTAATGATTGAGAGTAGTCGCCATCTGTTTGAGAAAGGAGTGGAAGTATTGTCGCAGCTCACCGCCGGCACGGTATATCTCGGGTGCAGAAAAGAAGCTATTGTCGAAACTCCTCATTCGACCACCACGGTCTACGAGGGTCCCCATCCCGCCGGAAACGCCGGCGTGCAGATAGCACAAATCAAGCCGGTGAACAAGGGCGAAACGGTATGGACCATTGAGCCGGAAACAGTGGTGAAAATTGGCGGATTATTTACCGAAGGATATGTGGATTATTCTTGCATTGTAGGCATCACCGGCGAACTCGTGGAAAAGCCTCGATATGTAAAAACAACACAGGGTGCCGCAATAAGCGACTTGCTGAAGGGCAACATTAAAGAAGGCATTGCCCCGCGCATCATTGCCGGCAATCCCCTCACCGGGAAATTGGCGAACCTTGATGGATTCTTGCGCTATCCATATCGACAAATCACCGTCATCCCAGAAGTGACCAACGACTGCGAGCTCCTCGGGTGGGCTTCGTTAAGCACTAAAAAATACAGCGCCGGACGCACATTCTTTTCTTGGTTGATGCCAAAAAAGAAAAAGTATCACTTCGACGCAAAAATCAACGGAGGCGAGCGTGCAATCATTATGTCGGGAGAATACGACAAAATGTTGCCGATGGACATCTATTCGGAATTTTTAATCAAAGCCATCATTGCCCGTGACATCGACAAGATGGAGCAGTTAGGAATATATGAGGTGGTGCCCGAAGACTTCGCCTTGTGTGAATTTATCGACACCTCAAAGCTCGAACTTCAGCGCATCGTTCGCGAAGGATTGGATTATCTAAGAAAAGAAATGAATTAAAATTGGTCTATCGTGAAAAAAGCATTAAAAAAATATTTAGACAAGGTCAGACCGCAGTTTCAGCCAGGGGGCAAGCTGCAAAAGTTTCGCTCGGTGTTTGACGGCTTTGACACATTTTTATTTACCCCAAATACCACTTCGCGTTCGGGAGTGCACATCCACGACAGCAACGACTCCAAGCGCACAATGATAATTGTCGTGTTAGCATTGCTTCCGGCACTATTGTTTGGCATGTATAACGTGGGCTACCAACGTTATCTTTCGGTGGGAACGACACCCGAGTTTTTTGATTCGTTTCTCTACGGCTTCCTTGCCGTGCTTCCCAAAATCGTGGTGGCATATGTTGTGGGCTTGGGCATCGAGTTTATCTCCGCACAGATACGCGGCCATGAGATACAAGAAGGCTTTTTGGTATCGGGCATGCTGATACCGATGATATGTCCGATAGAGACTCCTATATGGATGATAGCCGTAGCCACCGCATTCTCGGTGATTTTTGTAAAGGAAGTGTTTGGCGGAACAGGAATGAACATTTTTAACGTGGCATTGATGACGCGCGCCTTCCTGTTTTTTGCTTATCCACAAAAGATGTCGGGCGACAGCGTGTTTGTAGCCTCCGACTCCATCTTTTCGCTTGGAGCCGGACAAACCGTTGATGCCTTTTCGGGCGCCACTCCTTTGGGACAAGTTGCAACCAACGTAGGCAGCACGCTCCACCTGACGGGAGTGACCGGAAGTGACCTCACCTTGTGGGATATGTTTTTAGGATTAATCCCCGGCTCTATCGGCGAAACATCTACTCTATTTATCCTCCTGGGCGGAGCAGTGCTTTTGATTACGGGCGTTGCGAGCTGGAGAATAATGCTGTCGGTATTTGTTGGAGGCTTGGCGATGGGCTATTTGGCACAAGCCTTCCCGTCAGCCACCTATGCAGGGTCACTGCTCACGCCTGTGGAGCAAGTGTGTCTCGGAGGCTTTGCCTTTGCGGCAGTGTTTATGGCTACCGACCCGGTTACAGCGGCTCACACCAACACCGGCAAATACATCTACGGCTTCCTTGTAGGAGCGTTGGCTATACTCATACGCGTATACAACTCCGGCTATCCTGAAGGAGCAATGCTCGCCGTGTTGCTGATGAATGCGTTTGCACCGCTGATAGATTATTGTGTAATAGAAACCAACGTACGCCGCCGTATGCGTCGTGCAAAAAACCGTCAGTAGATTATGAACAAGCAAGGTAATACCTATACGATAGCCTACATCATCGTGATGGTGGTGGTTGTAGGTGCGGCATTAGCGTGGGTGGCACTCTCGCTGAAGTCGAAACAAGCAGACAATGTGAAAATCGACAAAATGCAACAGATACTGCGTTCGGTGCGCCAACCGGCTGACGAAGACAACGCTATTGACCTTTATCAGAAATTAATCACCGACACATATATCGTGGACATTAACGGCAACAAGTTGCCCGGCGAAGCATTTGACGTTGATGTGGCGGCAGAGGTGAAGAAGCCGGCAAACGAGCGCAAGTTGCCGGTATTTGTGTGCAACATCGACGGCTCTCGCAAATACATCTTGCCGGTGTATGGCGCAGGTCTCTGGGGGCCTATTTGGGGATATATTTCAGTGGAGAGCGATGGCAACACCATCTACGGCTCCTACTTCTCTCATCAGGGCGAAACACCGGGACTCGGCGCAGAAATCACAAAAGACCATTTCTCTAATCAGTTTGCCGACAAGCATCTGTTTAAGGATGGCGAATTTAAGTCGGTAGCAGTGATGAAGAAAGGCACCAAGCCCACCAATGGTGCCGACTATGTCGACGCAATCTCCGGGGGAACAATCACAAGCAAAGGCGTGCAGTCGATGCTTGAAGGATGTCTCAGTTGCTACAGCGAGTTTTTAAAATCATTACAAACCGTAGAGGAAAACTAACAATCAGCAATGGCACTACTTAATAATAAACAAAAGACGGTGTTGTTTAATCCGTTATCAAAAAACAACCCGGTAATCGTGCAGGTGCTCGGCATCTGTTCGGCATTGGCAGTAACAGCAAAGCTGGAGCCTGCATTGGTGATGGGCATCTCCGTGACCGCCGTTTTGGCATTTGCCAATGTGATAATCTCACTTCTTCGCAACACTATTCCCACAAGCATCCGCATCATCGTTCAGCTTGTGGTGGTTGCCGCATTGGTGATTATCGTCGACCAAGTGCTAAAGGCTTATAACTATGAAGTGAGCAAACAGCTGTCGGTGTTTATCGGATTGATTATCACCAACTGTATTCTAATGGGTCGCCTTGAAGCGTTTGCGTTGGGCAACAAGCCGTGGCCGTCGTTTCTCGATGGCATAGGCAACGGTTTGGGATATATGATTATCCTCGTGATAGTAGCAACGGTGAGAGAACTGTTAGGCTCGGGCACTCTCCTCGGCTTTCCAATCATTCCTAAGTCATTTTATGCTGCCGGATATGAAAACAACGGCTTGATGATATTACCACCGATGGCGTTAATCACCGTTGCATGTATCATTTGGGTGCATCGCTCTCGCAACAAAGAATTGCAAGAAAAGAATAATTAATCATACGGTAAGAAACATATATAACTATGGAAAATTTAAATCTGTTCATTCGTTCGATATTTGTCGACAATATGATATTTGCATACTTCCTCGGTATGTGTTCCTACCTTGCCGTGTCGAAGAATGTGAAAACAGCGTTCGGATTAGGCATTGCCGTGACATTTATGCTTGTAGTGACCCTACCTATCAACTATGCGCTCGAGATGTATTTCTTGCGTCCGGGAGCCTTAGCATGGCTGTCGGAGGAATTTGCCGATGTTGATTTAAGCTTTTTGAGCTTAATACTCTTTATTGCCGTGATAGCCTCGCTCACTCAATTAGTGGAGATGGCTGTAGAGAAGTTTTCGCCGTCGCTCTACGCGTCGTTGGGCATCTTCTTGCCATTGATAGCCGTCAACTGCGCCATCTTGGGCAGCTCTCTGTTTATGCAGCAGAAAGATTTTGGCTCGGTATGGACCGCCACCGTCTATGGTGCCGGCTCGGGCATCGGCTGGCTCCTTGCCATCGTAGGCATTGCCGCCATCCGCGAGCGCCTCTCCTACTCCAACGTTCCCGCCCCTCTCAAAGGCATCGGCATCACCTTTATAATTACCGGACTGATGGGCATAGCATTTATGAGTTTCCTTGGCATTAAAATCTAAAGGTTATGACACATACACTATTATCAATAATAAGCGACACAATGCTTGCCGGAACGCTGTTGTTTTTGGCGGTGACGGTATTGCTCGTGATTGTGCTTTTGGTAGCAAAAAAATATCTTGTAGCTTCGGGCAATGTGAAAATCACTATCAATGGTAAAGATGAGACATCGGTACCAACCGGGGGGACTCTCCTATCTACCCTTGCCAATGAACGCATATTTTTACCCTCGGCATGCGGCGGCGGTGGCAGTTGCGGCCAATGTCGAGTGCGAATCCCCGAAGGAGGTGGCGAAACGCTCCCCACAGAGAAGGTGCATTTCTCAAGAAAAGAGATGATGAACAATTGGCACTTGGGATGCCAAGTGAAGGTCAAAAACGACATGAGCATCATCGTGCCGGAAAGCGTGATGGGAGTTAAGGAATGGGAATGTGAGGTGATTTCCAACAAAAATGTCGCCACATTTATCAAAGAGTTTATTGTGGCATTGCCTCCAGGCGAACATATGGACTTCCTTCCCGGCTCCTATGCACAAATAAAGATACCGAGATACACGATGACCTACGACAATGACATCGACAAAAGCCTTATCGGTGAGGAATATTTGCCGGCATGGGAAAAATTCGGATTATTCTCTCTCAAATGCAAAAACGACGAAGAGACAATACGTGCCTATTCTATGGCTAACTATCCGGCAGAAGGCGACCGCATAATGCTAACCGTGCGCATTGCCACTCCGCCATTCAAGCCGAAGCCTCAAGTGGGATTTATGGATGTGATGCCGGGTATAGCCTCCTCGTATATCTTCACATTGAAGCCCGGCGACAAGGTGGTGATGAGCGGTCCTTACGGCGACTTCCACCCTCATTTCGACTCCAAGAAAGAGATGATATGGGTGGGTGGCGGTGCCGGCATGGCTCCACTGCGTGCACAGATAATGCACATGACACGCACCCTCCACACCACCGACCGAAAAATGTCGTATTTCTACGGTGCTCGCGCCCTCAACGAGGTGTTTTATTTAGACGACTTCCTGGCATTGGAGAAGGAATTTCCCAATTTCTCATTCCACTTGGCACTCGACCGACCCGACCCGGCTGCCGACGCTGCCGGAGTAAAATATACTGCCGGATTTGTGCATCAAGTGATGCTCGACACCTATCTCAAAGACCACGAGTCGCCTGAAGACATCGAGTATTATATGTGTGGTCCCGGTCCGATGAGCAATGCCGTGGTGAAAATGCTCGACAGCCTCGGAGTAGACTCCGAAAGCATAATGTATGACAACTTCGGCGGATAATAATGCTAAATCTACTATTAACTCTATAAAACAGTATGAAATTAATTGACGGAAAAAAGATTGCCGATGCAGTGAAACAAGAAATTGCAGCGGAGGTGGAAAAGATGGTGGCTTCGGGGATGAAACGACCTCATTTAGCTGCCATCCTCGTAGGGCACGACGGAGGTAGCGAGACGTATGTGGCTCACAAAGTGAAAGCTTGCGAGCAATGCGGATTTACTTCCACGCTACTACGCTTCGAAGCCGAGGTGACAGAAGCCGAATTGCTGACAACCATCGACAAACTTAACAAGGACACCGATGTCGACGGGTTTATTGTGCAACTGCCGTTACCCAAACACATCGATGAGCAGAAAATCATCGAAGCCATTGACTATCGCAAAGACGTAGACGGGTTCCACCCTATCAATGTGGGACGACTATCTATAGGCTTGCCTTGCTTCCTCTCTGCTACGCCCCAAGGTATACTCGAGCTTCTCAAACGCTACGAAATAGACACCAAAGGCAAAAACTGCGTGGTGCTCGGCAGAAGTAATATCGTGGGCAAACCGGTAGCAAACTTGATGATGCAAAAAGCAATGCCGGGCGATGCTACAGTGACAGTGTGCCACAGCCGCTCTCGCGACATCAAGGAGCATTGCCTTAATGCCGACATCATCATCGCTGCACTCGGACAACCGGGCTTTCTCACTGCCGACATGGTGAAAGATGGAGCAGTGATAATCGATGTTGGCACCACTCGTGTGCCCTCAACCGAAACCAAAAGCGGCTTCCGCCTCAAGGGCGACGTAGACTTTGAAAATGTGGCACCTAAATGCTCGTTTATCACCCCGGTTCCCGGAGGCGTAGGTCCGATGACTATAGTGTCGTTGATGAAAAACACGCTTCTCGCGGCACGCCACGATATCTACAAATAAGCAAAATGAAGATGATATTTTCGGTGCTCATAGCTGCCGCCTGTGGTGTGGCATCGCTTTTTGCCGGCACATCCGACGATGTAACATTGGTGTTTGCCGGCGATGCTATGCAACATGAACGTCAACTGAATGCCGCTCGCAGAGGTGACACCTACGACTATTCGGCTTGTTTCCGCCACGTTACCGACTACGTGGCGGCAGCCGATTATGCCGTGGTCAATCTCGAATGTACCCTCGGAGGCAAGCCCTACACCGGCTACCCATGCTTCAGCGCACCCGAAGAATATGCTCTCGCACTCAAAGATGCCGGGTTTGACCTGTTTCTTCATGCCAACAATCACTGCCTGGACCGCCGTGATGCAGGCTTGTCACGCACCCTTGACGCGCTCGACAAGATGGGGATATCTCACATAGGCACTTATCGCAACGCTACAGAGCGCAACAACAATTATCCGCTTATTGTGAATGTAAAAGGGCTGAAAATAGGCTTCTTAAACTACACCTACGGCACTAATGGCATAGAAATACGGGGGGCGGTAGTGGTAGATTATATCAATAAGGACATTATTAAAGCCGACATAGCTAACCTACGCAAAAATGGTGCACAAATGATAGTGGCATGTATGCATTGGGGCGTGGAATATATTCTCACCGAAAACAGCGAGCAACGTAGCCTCGCGGAGTTTCTATCCTCACAAGGCGTGGACCTCATCATCGGAGGTCATCCTCATGTAATACAACCTATGAAGGTGGTGACAAAAGCCAACGGCAAGAAAGCTTTGGTGGTTTATTCTATGGGCAATTTCTTGTCAGGGATGCGCACTGCCGACACTCGTGGAGGCGCTATGGTGAGAGTGGTGATAGGTCGCACCAACGATGGCACCCCCTATCTTAAAGATGCCTTCTACAACCTCGTGTTTGTGCAAGACCCCGAGAATGCGTCGGACAACTACACACTCATCCCTGCAAGCAAATCCCACCTCGTACGCCCAAATCAAAGAGCATACTACGACAAGTTTACTCGCAATGCTCGCACCATATTCAAAAAACATAATGTTGATGTTAATGAAGACGAATGGCGATGGAGCCCTGCGATGCTCTTCACGCCACTCGACCTCTTGGAATTAGCATTATAGGATACCGGAAAGTCGCTCCAGCAGTTCGTCGCCAAGTTGGGTTTTCGCAACAATATGGTTGCGAACATCGACCACAAACGGATTGCTCTCAAAGTCGCCCCTCACTTGCTCAAAGTCCAACTCCTTCTCCACTCGTGTGCCATCAGCGCCGAAGCCGGTCATAGCAGCAAGCGAAAATTCCTTGCGTGCATCTTCATAGACCATTTCGTCGAGTGCCACCACCGAAGTCTTCCATCTCTCCACAATCATCTTTACATCACCAGCCGTGATTTGTGACATATCAATGCCGTAAACCGAAGCAATCTTTTCGTATGCCCATGTCCATTCGTAGGAATAGTAGTTTTCGTGCATCCTCTGAAACTCTGCGTTGATACACTTCAACCGATTAATTGTACCCGCCTCGACACCATCGAGCAGAGCATCAATCTCAGTCTTCGGGGCTATCAATCCCGAAACATCCACCCATTCTCCCTGCCCAATCGAGGTGTCGGGCATCAAACGCTGACGGATGTCGTCATCACTCTCGGGCACAAGCCCTTCAAGCCGCTTAATGATTGAATTTCCTAAAAATTTATCTACGGCAATGCTATACAGACGGATGCCGTTTTTCAACGACGAATTGCGTATCTTAGCACTTTGAAAAGAATATTCGTCGGAAAGCTCTCCACTTGCACGACACAGCCTATGGAGCATCTCCATCCCCTTAAGCATCTTTTGCACGGTATAAGGGCTGAGCAAGTTGTAATTCACAAAATCCAGCTTAACGGCATCATTTCGATTGTCACGACGCGGCCATTTACGGGCATCGCGGATGGTGCCCACACTCCGAAGATTTACCCCGGGAACAAGATATGTGGTATTATTCTGCTCAATAAGATAAGAAAACGGGAAACAAGACGTGTCGGAATGATTGACGTGCCTGCCCATGACAAGCGAGAATGCACCCACTCTTGCCGGCCACAACACATAGGAGTCGGAAGTGGTCTTGGCACCACGTTCGAGGGTGCCTTGATGGATAGGTCCCAACTTATACATATGATTGCTCTGATTAGAGCCCGAACCGGCATTCATAAACGAGAACATTCCGGCAATCAACAACGTCGATTTATGGTGAGTAACCGTAAAAGGTCCGGCAAATATTGAGCAAGCCTCTCCGTTTTCGCCCTGACAGTTGCAAAAAAACAAAGAGTCGGAAGCCGAATAATTATGTCCGAGAGTGCATGCCTGTCCCACAAAACAACGACTGAGCATCGTGCCGTCGCTCACCGACGAGCCTGACGAAATGATAAAATCATCGCAAATCACTCCGGTTCCAACCTTCGAGGGCGCAAGACGTGTGCTATTAATGCTTCCGTTGTTGAGCCGGCAAGCTCCCTCAATCACACAACAATCACCTATTTTCACATCCGTAATACTCCCACTATTCACAATCCACACATCATCGCCAATCTCTCCAATAGATGAAGAATGTTTGCGACTGTAAAAATCGGTAATCTCATGCAATCGAGCTATCAGCTCCGGACGATGACGATAAAGAGCCATAATATATGCCAAATGAGCCGAGAGCTTGTCGCTGATGGGCACCTCACGCCCACCCGTCTCATTAAGCACCGCCACTTCCACTCCATTGCCAAACGACGATAGTTGCGTCACGGCAATTACATCAACATTCTGAATAAATGTGTGATTACCAATAACATAGTTGGCTATGTAATTATGGATATGCTCAATGCAACAGTCATTGCCAACACTCACATTATGCAGAGCAACATAGCTTAACCCCGACTGCTTTACATAGCCCCCCGCAAGCTTAAACTCACCTCTAAACGACCCTAAACGCACATCGCCTGAGAAGCTGCAATGATTCACACGGCGCGGTTCAAAATCAGGAGCCACTAACACAGTCTCCCAATTTTCAGCATCACAACATTGACGCTGCAACTGAAGCACCTCGGCTTCAGTAAGATGTCTAAATTCCATTCGATTTTTATTGTTATAAGAAATATTATCGCGCCACAAAGGTAATAAAAAATGCTAAAACCTCAGCACCTTTCCAAAAACATTGCCATTTTTAAAAAAATCAATGATTAATAAAGCAAATCAGCAAAAAAACTTTGGCAAACTCTTGCACAATTCAGATTTTCGGCATACCTTTGCAAACGAAATCAGAAATGGTGAGGATAGCTCAGCTGGTTAGAGCATCGGATTGTGGTTCCGAGGGTCGAGGGTTCGAATCCCTTTCTTCACCCCAAGAGCACTGCGAGGGAAGCCTTGCAGTGCTTTTTT
>SFVH01000076.1 GCA_004561555.1 bacterium | reverse complement strand
TTGGGACTTAGCGCAAATGCAAGCGTTTGCTCTACCGACACCGAATACCAACTCACCTCGGCTATGCCTGTGAAGTGGGAAATCACCGAACAACCAGCCGGCGCAAATGCCACAATCGACGAAAACGGCAAAATCACAGGTATGCCTGCGCACATCGACGGCAACTATGTGATTAAGGCTACTGCCAACGATGGCTGCACTGATTTTGTGACCATCACCCACGGACTGGAATTGAGCGCAGAATCGTGCGACAATCCTATCTATAACGAAATCGACAAAAACGACTGGGCGCTCTCTGAACAAGTGTACGACAAGGGCGGTTCACTGATTACTATCGGTGGCAGCAAAATGCAAGATTCTGAAAACATTCTTAGCAAATCGCTGGAAGATTATGCCCTCTACACCCAAATTCTCGATACACACGTTGTGGAAAACATGCCTATCGTGGGCGTGAGAAAAACCGAAGGCTTGATTAGCGACGGCACAAGCGCACACCGTATCGGCTTCGTGATTGAAGCACAATCCACTGGTTTAACTGCCGATGTAATCGACTTGTTCAACATCCGCACCTACTATCAGGGCGAACAAACCGATAGCAAGGTGATTAAGGAAACCAACTCTTTGAAGGTGAAACTCATTGGCAGTCGCCGTGCGCAGAAGTTGCGCTTCGCTGTGGATATTCCTGCCGGTGTACAGTTCGACGAGTTTGTGCTTTGGAAGAGCGGTGTGCTCGACCTGTCGATTGACAAGATTAAAATCTACTACGCATTCGACGAGCCTTTCGCCGACGAGGAAACCCCATCGGAATGTTTCGACCCTATCGGCTGCGCCTCAACTGTGATTTCTAACCTCAGCGGCGCACGCATCAAAGCCAACGATATGCAATTTGCTGGCGCGGTGAATGTAGCAAATGTGGTCGACAACCTCACATTCCTCGTCGACGACGACATCAACACCGCTTTGACCCTTACCAACACCGTTTCGCTGGGCGATGGCTTGGTGGTGGCTGTGGATTTGGGTAGAGTGTATCCAAAGACACAACAAGTGGGCTTGATTATGGACTCTAAAACCTATTTGGCTGGTGTGAAGTTGGGCAGTTGGATTACTATCAAAACCTATCTGAATGGTGTAGAAAAAGACAAGCAAACCGACTGGAGCGTGCTTGGCGTGAACGCTATCGGATATGGCGACAAGAGTTACATCTTCTTCAACCCAACAAGCGAATTCGACGAAGTGCGCATCACTATCGCAAACGTTGCCAACCTGCTTGAATTTAATTCAAAATACTATGGCTTGTTCATTCGTAATGACTACGACGGCGACGGCACTCCCGACTGCAAGGACGACGACTCTTGCGCCGAGGAATACACTCTCGACGAAGAAGCCACCGAACTGCGTAAGCCTAAGGACTACATCGAGGGCAACCTTGTGCTGCACCGCTCGTTTGAAATCAACAACTGGAACTGCATCACGCTGCCTGTTGACCTGACTTGGCTGCAAGTGCGCCACGCATTTGGTAACGGTGTGAGAATTGCCACTCCAGAAGGTTTCTACTATTCTCCATACATTGGTGCCGATGGCACTAAATATTCTGTGCTTTACTACAACCCTCGCACCGACAAGGATGGCGACATCGCATTGGAGAAAAACAAATACTACGTGATTTACCCAGAGCGTGAACCTGACCTTGCCGACGGCACCTACACCGCACAAGATGGCATCACCGTGAATGCGCCGATCTACTTTATTCCTAAGGTGACCTATCTGCGCGAAGCCGAGTTGGCTGGCGGTGTGGTTGAGCCTATGACTGTGAACTATAAAAAGTTCAACAACGGCAGCAACGCTCCAATGATGATGGCTGACGAAAACACCAACGAAGTGCCACAAATCATTCTCCACGGCTCACAAGTATACCTCGATGGCCATGTAAACAGCAATGTGGCGGCTGGCGACAACTATTTGTATAGTTACAACAACACGTTCACCCGTGTGTCGGACATCAATGGTGTGCCAATGCGTGGCTTCAGATTCTACGCTGAAAACCATACTCCATATCCTATCACCCACGAAAGAGGTACGGATTTGGACACTCCAACCGGCATTGTGAATATCGTGTCGCCTGCTAAGATGCCAGAAGGTGTTTACACCATCGACGGACGCATGATTCGCACCACCAACGACACAACCAACCTGCCTACAGGCTTCTACATCGTAGGTGGCAAAAAAGTGGTGGTATCAGCAAAATAACCCCACCCATCACTAAAAAATCCTCAAAATCCAGCTTTGAAATTTATAATGATATTTTTATAATGTATGGAAGAAGGTACAAAAACCATGTCAAAGTTCGCAGAATAAGGAATGATTTCTTGCACCGACAAACCTAATGTCAAAAAGTACGATTCCACTATGGTC
>SFVH01000075.1 GCA_004561555.1 bacterium | reverse complement strand
ATGATTAGACTTAGGCAAAGTACATAACATGCAGATGTTGGTATTTGCACTCTGTCGGTTTGATAAGTCATGCGAGCAACAATCTTTCTGCCTTTGGCTTCCAAATCGTTACAGACACGCTTGCTTATTGCTGTACTTTGTTCCTCGATATAAGCTTTCGCCTCCTTAGTGATATTGACTTGGTTCGCTTGCTTCAACTGCGTAATCTTGCTGCTGAAATCGGAGTTTAGGATGTTCAGCCCTTCGCATAGAGCCGAACATTCCCCTTTCAAAGACTCCAATTCCTTTCGAACTTCAGTGAGTTCGTTGATTGCAGAATTGAATTGTTCAGATTTTTCTTCTTGCCCAAGCGCAAATTCTGCATCTTCGATATTGAATCCTTCCATCGTTAATATTTTCTTGATGTTGATTTACTCTTCTTTGGACGAATACCATTGGCAAGCGCGATTGCACGTCTTGCCCAGCGCTCACATCCTCAAAGTAGCGATAATCATACTCATCCTCAACCATCTGAATGAACTTGTCTGGCAGGAACCGACAGAATTCAATACCATCATAATAAAACCGACAGAAGCTACATCCCGGTTCTGGCAAAAGGTAGTTGCCAATCGGCTTTGATGGTTGTTGCTTAATAGGATTCTGTACGGAATGGCTAAGTGTTGGTCCCTCTCTCTCCGCTAAACCCGCTGATTACTTCAGCGGGTTTTTATTTTTATAAGAAGTTTTCCATCTCAATATCAGTCTGTTTTATTATATTTGCAAGGTGCTTACACCGGGCTTGTTGTCAGCGTTTGAATGTGTCACCCTTGGGCGAGCGGCTTACTATCCAGCGCAAGGCGTTGATGATAAGCAGATTTTGCGTGGCATCGCTAAATTCGCGATCGCCGTGGCCGAAATTGAGATAGATCATGCGATAGTTGCGGTTGGTCCACACCACTGGCCATTCTCCGTGGCTCACTACGTCCTTTAGTCCTATCGGATAATTCTTTTGCGAAAGCGAGAGCAACACATCCACATTGTCGCGCTTGTCGGCAGGCTCGTTCCACATATACCATTCGTTCTTCGGAGCCACGAAACTCACAGGTAGGTTCTTGGTTACAGGATGGTTAGTGAGATTCACATCGAGAAGTGCAGGCTGAGGTGGCCAGTTGTTGCACAAGAAAGTACCGCATCCAAGAAATTGGTTGAACCAAGGCCATTTGGTGCTCGCATCATTGTATCCGGCAGCATGGAATCCCATCCAGCCGCCACCGTTTTCCATATATTTCTCAAACGCATCACGTTCGCTTTTCGATCCCGGAACAGTGTTGATGGCTATCACCACATCGTAGGCGGCAAGTTTGTCATAGTCGTAGCCGGAAAAGCTGGTGGCAACATCAAGAATATAGCCGTTGCCCACAGTGAGATCCTTGAAGAAATCTACGGCTTGGTGTCCAAACTCCACATGGGCGGGTTCGGCAGTCTCACTATAGCAAAGCAAGGCTTTGAATCGAGGTGCTTTGGCGTAATTGCCCGGATAATCACTGTTTTGAGCCGAGAGAGAACTCACACCAAGGAGCAAGACCATTGCAACCATGGAGCGAAGGCATTTGAGTCTTTTCATTTCTTTATAATCTTAATTCCGTTTTACAAAATAATCCAAGAAAAATAAGATTTGGCTCCATACGAGACACGGAGAGCAAGTGTTGTAATGCAGACAAATAAATAGCGTGTACGCATAAGAAGCCTATCATTTAAATTAATCGTAAAATTACGTAAAATGTGTGGTGTGACCAATTCTACATGGCCCCACAAAGATTATTCCGACGATTTTTCTACCCATTTGACGATAAATCCACCCTCTCTACGCAGCTTCAAACCACATATCAAGATAACATTTCCTCTATTTTTGATTCTCACATAACCACTATCTACCACAAGATTATTATCTTTGCGTTTAAGACAACTTGGGTTTGGCATAAACTCAATTCTAATCTTTAGCAATCATGAAAGGTATGCTTGGCACAATGGTGTGGGACGACACAGGGGATAACGCCGGTATGACCCTTCACCAGGCCATAGCAAACAAACTATTTGTAGCATATAAAATATTCACTTGGATATGACTCTACGAAGCCTATTGACAACCATCCTGGCATCCTCACTTTTGTTTTGCCATGCCGGCAGTAGCCAAGCTGCTCCCAAAACGGGGAAGAATGCCGAAAAGGTGGTGGTGGCCTATGTAACCTCGTGGTCGGATGTCACTCCTGACCCTAAGTTTATGACCCACATCAACTATGCATTCGGTGGAGTGAATAAGACATTTGATGGCGTTGATATATCCAACCCCGAGCGACTGAAAATGATAGCCGGACTCAAAAAACAGGCTCCGAAACTCAAAGTATTGCTCTCAATAGGCGGCTGGGGCAGCGGCCGATTCAGCGAGATGGCTGCCGACACACTCTTGCGTGCATCATTTGCCGCCGCCTGCCGACGGGTTGTTGACCTCTACAACCTCGATGGCATCGACATCGACTGGGAGTATCCTACAAGCAAGGCTGCCGGCATTTCAGCATCGCCCGACGACACCCGTAATTTCACTAAACTCATGCGCGACATACGCCAAGCCATCGGTGCCGACAAACTACTTACGCTCGCCACTGTGCACAACGGCAATTACATCGATTTTCATGGCATTTTGCCGTACATCGATTTTGTCAACATCATGACTTATGACATGGGCAACCCGCCTTATTTGCACTCAGCACTCTACGATTCGCCTAACACCAATGGCAATACCACCGAAGCCGGGGTGCGTGCCCACCTTGCTGCCGGCGTGCCTCCCTCGATGTTGGTGGTAGGTATGCCATTCTACGGTCGCGGCAAGGAACCGTTTCACTCGTTTGCCGACTA
>SFVH01000006.1 GCA_004561555.1 bacterium | reverse complement strand
CTTCCAGTACTTGACAGATGGCATTGCAGATGAAATCTATACGTTCTTTTTCCGAATTGAATGTCGCTTCAGAAATATATTTGTCGATGTTGATGCCCGAGACAAACTTGCTAATCAAAAACAACGGACCTTGGTCGGGTGCCATTTCGCAATACCCTATCATTTCGATAAGGTTTTGATGGCGAAATGCTAATGAGGCTTCTTGCTTGGCACGAGCGCGAACGCTTTGGTTACCTGAATATTGGTCGTTGACTCGTTTCACTGCCATAGGTGTGGCTGTTTGCACGTCATACCCCATATAAACAGTTCCCATCGAGCCGTTGCCCAAGGGCTCCGACATCGGGTCGTAACAATACCATCGCCCCATAACTCTGAGGTAGATGTATGGGTCTCCTTCACGATGATATATATTGTTGCTATTCATATCGTATATGCTATTATAAATGTCTTAATCTTTTGTTTATCAGCGAAAGATACCTTTGGTCATTATTGGCTTTTGCCAACAATTCGGCCTTTTCAAGAAGCTCTTTTGCTTTGTTGCGATTATAGGTTGTGCCCCGTTTGCCGTGCGACATATAGTCGCATCCCAATTCATAAAGCGACCGATAGTCGTTGCCGTTGATTTCAACAGCTTTTTCGAGCAATTCGTGCGACTTTTTTACATTTGGCGACAACTTGTCGGTCAACAGTTCTTGCATTTCTTTTATGGAGTCGGCACGCTCATGATTGTCAGGCTGATAGCTGAAATATAACCGACTCATAAGAAACAATGATTTATATCTAATATCGTTGTCGGAGCAGTTGTTGAGAGTGTCCATAACTAAGAGCCCTTTATCCGCTTGACTCTCGTCTTTTATCATCGCAAGAGCTCGGGCATATTTCATCGCATCGGTTTCAACAGGCGGAGGTGGAGGCGGAGGCGGAGGTGGAGGCGGAATAATCTCTCCTTCTTCACTAAGTAAGATGCTGATAATAATAGCAATACTTGCGATTAATCCGGTTACAGAGCCGCCAATAATCATTTTCCAAGGATAGTGACCTTTTTTGTCTTTAGTAGAGTGTTTGTCAGATTGCGAATTGACATTGACCGGCTTAATGCTGTGCGTTTCTATACGAGAAGCATCATTGGTTTGATTAACTGCTGATTTTACCGGCTGAATAATAACCTTAAAATCTTTGTCTAATTCCACTCTAAACTCTGACGCACTGCCAAATCGGTCAGCCACCTTTTTCTCTGTAGCCTTTTTTATGATTTTCCGAGCACGCTTATCGCTAATGTCTTTAAGAGGAAGTTTATCTTTAATTTGGCTCAGCAACACTTCTTGCATACTTCCGGAGAAAGGCACGTGACCCGACAGCAGTTGAAAAAATAAAATGCCAATGGCATAAAGGTCGGTTGCCGGACAAATATCGCCGGTCAATCCTTGTGCTAATTCCGGCGCAGCATAGTTTGCTTTCCCAATAAATTGTCCATACTGCGTGCCATTGTTATTGTCGTTGATTGCTTTTACCAATCCGAAGTCTATTAACTTTATGTGACCTTCGGAAGTAATCATAATGTTGGAAGGGTCAATGTCGCGATGTACATAGCCATGGTCGTGTAGTCGCTGTAATGCGGAGAGCATGCTTCTCACCACTCTTAAAGCAAATGTAATCGGATTGTTGCAATATTGCTGATACATATCAATAGCAAAATCCACCTGCTCCCCTTTGTAGTCCACAATTTTACCATCCAAGAAGTCGGATAGTGACACGCCATGCAAAAATTCGCTCACTACATAAAATCGTGGAGTGCTGATGCCCAACACATCTTTTTCCATCACTTGGATGAAATCTATCATTTCAACCAAGTTGTCGTCGTGAAATCGCAACGAAGCTTCTTTTTTTGCACGTTCAATTTCAGAAGGTGGTATGCCGGAACGTATTTCCTTTATAGCCACTTCCCGGACCTGTCCGGAGCTATCCAAGCGATAGCCGAGATACACTACTCCCATTCCCCCTTCACCTACCCGAGATGTTTGCGGGTTATACTCATAGTGTATTCCGGCCTTTCTATTGGCTTCACTCTGAATGATTTTCATAATCTTATTGCCTGCGTCGCTTTTCTTGATATGTTTTTATTAGAACTCAGTCCCACCTTTTTGGATACGGTCCGTTGAAAAACGGCATATCGTTACCCATGACTCCATGCTGTTGAGAGGGGTTTTGGTATGAATTTTGATTTGTATATGAGTTGAATTGTATTGCAGGAGGCTCTTGGTCAGTTTCCACCGACACAAAATCAGGAGCTATTGTCAATCCCAAAGCTGCAGAGTCAATGAGCACAAGATATAACTTATAGTTTTCTCCCACCTCAATGATATCACCATTTTTACACTCACGAGGGCGAGTGGCAGAAATGCTCTCTCCGTTAATCATAGTGCCGTGTGAAGAACGCTCGTCGGAGATTGAGGCATCAAGCATTTTGGGATTCTTTAGCATTCTAACCACAATCGTGGCATGCTCTTTTGACACAGTGCCTTCAGCAAGCACTACATCGCATTGTTCATCACGTCCTATCACATTCGCACCAATATACAAAGGCCAATACTCGCCAAATCCCGTGCGCGACAATGAATAAAGGAAGCCTACCAACGGACGAGCTTGCTGATTGCTCGAAGGTTGTCGATAGCTATTGTTGTGGGAAGATTGGTTACTGCCGGGAAACACTGTTCCTCTTTGTGTAGATTGTGAGGCATAGTTTTGTGGGCCCTCTTGGTAATTGCCGGTGTCTTCCATACCGGGAAATACTGTTCTGTTTTGTGACATAACCGTTGATTTTTGTTCGTTTTTTGTAATTTCTCTATAATGGCCTATCTCCTAAGAGGAGATAGATTTTTTTAATTTAATGATACTGATTGATAATTAAATAAATTATGTTACGAATTAAAATCTTGTTGATATGCTAATATTTTTTGTAAATTATTTGCACAAATACTACAAGTTCTTTATCTTTGCGCAAAATCTATCTCCTCTTAGGAGATGGATTTTGCGTTTTGTAATTCATTTATAATCAACCTGTTTGCTTCATCGATGACTGTGTTGTCAATTGTGTCAAGATATATTTGAGTTGTTAAAATTGAATTGTGTCCTAAAGCATCTGAAATTACGTTAATTGGAATATTTTTATTTTTGGCGAGAGTTGCCCATGAATGTCGACTCACATAAGTTGTTAATGGTTTTGCGAGATTGGCAAGTTTGCCGATAATTTTCAATTGTTTATTAATATTTCTTAGCGCACTGTCATATTGCTTTCGGGTATTAACAGGAGATTTGATTATTGGGAGTAGATATGGAGACGAATACTTCGAATAACGGTCGATAATCTCTTTTATTGGTGGTTCGATGTTGATGTGCAACTGCTGAAGAGTTTTGTGGCGTCGATAAGAAATAATGTTGTTTTTGACATTACTTTTTTTCAAGAAAGCGGCATCAATGGGTGACATGCCTCGGCAATAAAAAAGAAACATAAAGAAGTCGCGTGCCCATTGTAGGTTGTTATGCTGTAGGTTGAGCTCTCTGATGCGTTTTATTTCCGTTAGTGAGATAGCTCGTTTCACCGTTCTTTCGTTACCGGTGAAAGCGTGACGAAAAGGGTGCCCATCGCTTAAGTTATATTCGTCAATGGCACGATTATATGTTGCTCGCAATATGCGAAGATAGAATGATATTGTGTTGGGCACGATGCCGTTGGTTTGTAGATGTGTTTGATAACGTGAGATTAGTTCCGGTGTTATTTGTTTGAAGGAGATGTCCGATTTTCCGATAAATGAAGAGAAGCGTCTCATTGCCGATTGGTAATTGCGAGCGGTGCCGATTTGGTTGTTAGCTTGCATTTGTTGAATGATTTTTTGCATATAGCTTATCATTCCTGAATTGTAGTTGAAGTTGTTTTGCATTGATGTTTAGGGAATAAAAAACGGAGACGTGTCAAAATATACACGCCTCCGTTGAGGTTTAAAAAATTATGTTTGTTTTATTTTTCCATTGCAAATTGGCGGGAAACCAATCGGTAGTTGTCGACAAACACCTCTACTGTGTAAGAGCCTTTGGTGAGAGCGGTGGTCACGTTGTGGTAAAGGGTGAGCGTTGTTTCTTGTTGGTCGTATTCGATTGTTTTCTTCTCTGTGTAAGCCACGTTACCACCCTCAAACGGGAACGTTCTGCCACTGCCCAACACGTTACCTTCCGGGGTGACTATTCGCACAAAGAATGTTTTTTCGCCCACGGGCGTGGAGTTGTTTTGCGGTATTGTAAATGTCACAACGAGTTGTTTCGCTTTATTGATTTTTTTCTCGTTTTTACCTTTTTTGTTGAGAGCGGAAAAATGCAACCCGGTGAGGTTTAGTTTTTCTGCCAGTTGCATCCGTTCGTTGAGGCGCTGATTTTTCTCCGAGTAGTCGTTGACTGTCGATGAGAGTTCGGCGTTTTGCGATTGCAGTTGTTGGTTTTCATCTTTAAGGGCGGAATTTTCGCGGCTCAGGGAGTCGATTACCGTGACATAGTGGCGCAACAACCCCTTGAGCGTATTTATTTCGCCTTGAAGCTCTTTGATGCGTCTGCCGTTTGTGGCACGCTCCGATTTGAGCTCGGCAAGGAGCTTCTCCGCTTTGTCTTTAGCTTGGTTGTATTGCTCAAGCAGAGAGTCGTTTTGCAGATATTGTGCTTGATTTTCGTATTGTTGAAATTCGGCATTGAGGTTTTCATATTCCGTCTGAAGCAAGAGCTTTTCGTTGGCGAGCTTCAGCGAATCGATTTGTGCTTGTTGGTCGCTTCCGTGCGACCAGTTGTAGTACCACATCACTCCCACACCGATGAGAGCGATAGCGACAAGGATTATGCCAATTTTAACCATTCCGGCAGCCTTTTTCATTTCTTTCTTTTCGCCGTCGGGCGATTCGGGAGCTTCATAACCTTCTGATGCATCCACTTCTATTATTTCGTCGTTGTTGTCAAATTTGTCTTTATTATCCGTTCCCATAACTATATCGTTTTGTCAATACAAATTTCACTATCGAGCGCAAAGGTAAATAAAAAAATGCAGTCTATGCGATTATGACTTGTTAAATGTTATTTCTTTGTCATTATTCCGATGCCGAATAGCGCGAAATCGTAAACGGCAGGGTCCTCGGGGCGAAGTGGGCGTAGGGTGTCGGTGAGCGACACAGCGGCCTTTCTGTCGGCTTGTTTCCGTGAGAGAAGACCGAGGGCGGTGGCGGTGTTAATTACGTGTACATCCAGCGGGATGAATAGCTGCGATGGCTTTAGAGAGCGCCACACTCCAAGGTCAACGATACCGTCGTCTCTCACCAACCAGCGCAGTAGCATATTGATGCGCTTGAGTGCTGTAGACTGCAAGTTGACCGGGAGACACCGAGAGTTGGTCAATTCATCGTTGGCTTCGGCAAAAGCCCTTCCGAGGTGTTCAGCGAAGTGCCATGGCGACAGCGCTTCTTGAGGGACATTCGACTTGTTGCAAAAGTCGTCGAGCGAAGCATACTTCTTATATATCAGTCTCAGCCCTCGCAACATATAAGCGAAGTCGGTGGAAAAAAACGTGCGATGGATGTTAAATCGCTCACCGAGGTCTTCATAGCCTTCGTCCATAACGTAATTATAAGGCTGATAGTCCATCAGAGATAGCATTTTCTCGCAGTTAGAGCAAATCATTTTCCGGTTGCCCCAGGCTATTGTTGCCGAAAGCAGACCGGCGATTTCTATGTCTTGCAAGCGAGAGAAGCGTCGGGGAAACTGAATAGGGTCGGCGGCGACAAACTCCGGGCGGTTGAAATGCTCCGCTTCTTCGTTTAGCAGTCGGATAAGGTCATTGTTTATAGTCATCGCGGTAGCCATTTTGAAAGTTGTTCGATTGAGATGTTGCGCTGCTGAGCATACAGTTTGCGTTGGTCATCGCCGATATCTCCGATAACAAAATATTTGGCTTGTGGATGAGCTATCATCAATCCGCAAACACTTGATGCGGGCGACATCGCGCCGTTTTCAGTCACAGTAATACCAAGCGTTTCGATGCCCACCGATTGTGCGATGGTGAAAATTGCCCATTGGTCGGGGAGCGAGGGATAGCCTGCCGCCGGACGTATGCCTCGATAATTGCCCTGAAGCAGTTCTTGTTTCGACAAATTCTCGTCGGGTGCATAGCCCCATATTGAGCGTCTCACTTGCGCATGAAGCAGTTCGGTGGCGGCTTCGGCAAGGCGGTCGGAGAGGGTCTGATATAACATTGCTTTATAATCATCGCCTCTATTGCGATAATTGTCGATTATCCCTTCGATTTGAGAGCCTACGGTGACGGCAAAAGCTCCGATATAATCGTTGCCCTCAGGATTGATGAAATCGGCAAGAGAAGCGCAAACCTCACTATCTTTTTGGCATCGCAACACAGGAAGAGCCATTTCGCCTTCATCCGTACAAATCGTGATAATATCCTCACCACCTCTTGCCGGCAATAATGCCACACGAGCACGGATGCTTTGATTGGCATCCCTAATAAGCCTATTTATTGCCGCCCGCGCATCTTTTAGTAGTTGCATCGCTTCCATCGCCTTGTTGATGTTGGCTTTTGGTTGAGCTGCAAGCCATTGTGCACGACAGTGGTCACAGCCTTCAACTTCAGCAAGCGAAGCAAAAGAAGCTTCCATCTTCCATGCTGTGAAAAACGCTCTCCAGTTGATTAGCTCTGCAGCTTCTTTCACGGTGATTGCCACATCGGAGAGCCCCTCGACTGCCGGTTTGGGGGCGGCATAATCCTCCCAATTAATCTGAGGCTTGCGTCTGCGGGCTTCGTCGATAGATAGTAGCGGATGTTGTTGATTGAAATACCTTTGCCGTTCAGCTTCTTGCTCATGGCGTATTTTGTCTGCTGCGGCAGTAGGGTCGTTGGCTATTTCGCGTACCACCATGGGCAAGATTGCCGCATCGCGAGTATAAGCCACAATATGATTGTAGCAAGGCGCTATTTTCACTGCTGTATGTACGGCTGAGGCGGTGGCTCCACCCACGAGAATAGGGATGTTCAACCCCCTTTGTTGCATCATTGTTGCCACTCGACACATCTCTTCGAGAGAAGGCGTTATCAAGCCGCTCAGTCCGATGAAATCCGCCTTTTCAGCCACTGCCGTATCAATTATCTTTTCAGCCGGCACCATCACTCCGAGGTCAATCACCTCATATCCGTTGCACCGCATTATCACCGCCACGATGTTTTTGCCGATATCGTGAACGTCGCCTTTAACGGTGGCAATCACAATTTTGCCGGCAGATTTGGCATCGGTAGAAGCTTGTTCGCGTTCGATAATCGGTTGTAACCACGCCACGGCATATTTCATGGCGCGAGCACTCTTCACCACTTGTGGAAGAAACATTTTACCCTCTCCAAATAAAGAGCCCACTTGGTTCATTCCATCCATCAGCGGCCCTTCAATTACAGCCACCGCTTTCCCCAGCTCGTGCCAAGCCTTCTCCAGGATTGGTTCGATACCTTCAGTACGCCCTTTAATAAGCATCTTGCTCAATGCCTCTTGGGCTGGCATCGTAGTGTAGTTGACATCGGCAGTTTTCACACTATCAGCCTTGGCATTTTTCAGCCTTTCAGCCACCTCGAGCAGACGGGAGGTAGCATCGGCGCGACGGCAAAGCAAAGCATCTTCCACCGCATCTCTCACATCACCGGGTATATCATCATAGGGCATCATCGACGCCGCATTAACGATAGCCATATCCAATCCGGCGGCTATAGCGTGGTAGAGGAATGCAGAGTGCATGGCTTCTCGCAAGAAATTGTTGCCACGGAAAGAAAACGAGAGGTTGCTCACTCCGCCGCTCACCTTTGCGCCCGGAAGATTAGCCTTTATCCAGGCTGTAGCTTCGATGAAGTCGAGAGCATAGCGGTCGTGCTCCTCCATGCCGGTGGCTATTGCCAACACATTGGGGTCAAAGATGATATCTTCAGCCTGAAAATCTACTTTCTCTCGGAGCAATCGGTAGGCGCGAGAGCATATCTCTTTGCGTCGCGGGAGTGTATCGGCTTGACCGTTTTCGTCAAAAGCCATCACAACCACGGCGGCACCCATCTTTTTCACATATTCGGCATGGCGGAGAAACACCTCTTCACCCTCTTTCAAACTTATCGAATTGACAATGCCTTTGCCTTGCAGACATTTCAGCCCGGCTTCAATCACCGACCATTTCGACGAGTCAATCATCACCGGCACTTTCGCCACATCAGGCTCTGCTGCCAGAAGACGCAGAAAATGGGTCATTTCCGCTTCGGCATCAAGCATGGCATCGTCCATATTAATATCTATCACTTGAGCTCCCGCTTCCACTTGCGCCACAGCGATGCTTACCGCCTCGTCGTAGTTTTTCTCGTTGATAAGACGCAGAAACTTCCTACTTCCCGCCACATTACAACGCTCTCCGATGTTTACGAAATTTAGCTCTTTCGCCACCGTTTTCATCTCCAATCCGGCGAGCCTCATCTTTCGGTCAATGACCGGAGCCGTGCGTGGAGCTTTCCCTTTAGCCACATCAGCGATGGCTCGTATATGGTCGGGGGTAGTGCCGCAACAACCTCCTACAATGTTTAGCATCTTTGCCTCAATCAGTCGGCTTACATGAGAGGCGGTAATTTCAGGCGTTTCGTC
Source organism: bacterium (assembly GCA_004561555.1). Taxonomy (GTDB): domain Bacteria; phylum Bacteroidota; class Bacteroidia; order Bacteroidales; family Muribaculaceae; genus Limisoma. The sequence goes on along the minus strand of SFVH01000006.1, from coordinate 41,293 downwards.
ATATTCACCCATAGCATTAGGCAGTCCGGCATTAGGATAGAGCGAGATAGCAGCATCGGTAAGCGCCGACAACTGTTTCACATAAGGCTCCAGACTTTCCGCTCCGAAGCCACAGTTAAGACCTATTGCCAAGGGATGCGCGTGAGCCACACTTGCCGTAAAAGCTTCCAATGTTTGTCCCGACAAGGTGCGACCGCTCGTGGTGAGAGTCACGGAGATTATTATTTCCACCTTTTTGCCTGTGGTCTTCATTGCTTCCTCACAAGCTGTAATAGCCGCCTTAGCGTTAAGGGTGTCGAATATTGTTTCTATCTGGATGATGTCTACTCCCTCTTCAATAAGTACGGTGATTTGTTCGATATAGGCATCTACCAGAAAGTCGAAGTCGATGTCGCGAGCGGCAGGGTCATCAACGTCAGCCGACATCGACAAGGTTTTGTTAGTCGGACCAACACTACCTGCAACCCAGCATTGTCGCCCCTCTTTTCGCCGCTTTGCCACTTCTGCCACCGCCAATCGTGCTGAAGCGCGATTGATGTCTTTCACAAATTTTTGCAACCCGTAGTCGGCGAGCGACACGGCATTAGCATTAAACGTGTTGGTCTCGATGATGTCGGCACCGGCATCAAGATAGCGGCTGTGGATAGCGGCTATAGCCTCCGGTTGTGTGAGCGACAACACGTCGTTGCATCCCGCAAGTTTGTTGTTATGATTAGCAAACATCACTCCTCGAAAGTCGTCTTCCGAGAAGTGATATTTTTGTATTTCAGTACCCATTGCTCCGTCAAGAATCAAAATTCTCTCAGCGAGCGCATTTTTCAAATCTTTTTCAGTCATTCTTATATTGTTCGATGGGGAATAATCATTCCGGTTGTATTTCATCTGCCAACGGCAATGGCTTCCATCCTTCGCCGTAGGTGTCGTATGCGTCGGTCACGATAACAAATGCTCGCGGGTCAGCTTCTTTGATTTTTGCTTTGATGATGTTAGCTTCTTTGTAGTTCACCACAAGCATAAGCATTTCTTTTTCGCCGTTGGTATATAAGCCGGTACTTTTGATGCAAGTGCCCGAACGGTCAAGGTCGTTGAGAATATAATGATGGAGGGTGGGGAGTTTGTCTTCGCTGATGATAAAGAGGAGTTTGTCGTTTTTTGCTCCCGTGATAGTGAATGCTAACACCCGAGAAGCCACATAGATGGCAATGATGGAGTAGAACATCAAATGGAGCGACGGAGTTGTCGCTTCTTCCGTGCCGAAGCCGAAACAAATCACGATGACACCAAACATAATCACACAGGAGTCGACAAGAAATATCGCGCTCGAAAATTTCACATGTGCATATTTTTGGAATATCATTGCCACGATGTCGGAGCCGCCTGTAGTGGCTTTGTTTCTCACCACTATGCCACATCCCACACCAATCACTACAGAGCCGATGATTGTGGCAAGCATCAGATGGTCGCTCAAATCAATCAAGCCGCTGCATAGCTGTGCCGGGTCGAGAGCTTCGAGTGCTTGTTGCGACGGATAGGCAAGCCATGAAAAGATATTCATAAATATAGGTGCCGACAGTGCGGCAACGATGGTGCGAATGCCCACTTTTTTGCCAAACAACAACAGCGACATCAATAGTAGCGGCACATCGAAGAAATAACCGAATGTTCCCACCTGGATTGACGGGAAAATATTGTGGAGCACAATGCTTGCTCCATACACACCACCCGGGATGATGTTATATGGGTTGATGAAAAACACAAAGCCGGCACACATTATCGCTGTGCCGAGTAGGATGTGAAACCATTGTTTCAGTTGGTCCAAAATGTCGCGGTGTTTGTTAAGCATACAATTAATTTTTAGGAAAAGCGAAAAAAGCCGACGACTCGTCTTTGGGGCGAACCGTCGGGCAAATTTACTAATATTTTTTTGTTAAATTTCTATCGCATTGGAAAAAACACTACCTCACAATGATTTTCCTCACTCCACAAGGTGTTTTTACTATGTAGATGCCGGCAGGAATATTGCGGCAGTTGCCGATGAGTCGACCATCTATAGTCCACAGCTCCGTAGCCTCACACCCTTCGCTTCGCAACAATTCGACGCTTCCTTCGGCTCCCTTTGTCACTTCTATCGGCTGCGACCACATCGACGACTCCCCTTCATCATTGTAGGCTTGCACCATCACCACCAAACGACGTTCAATGGGATTAAGCATCACATCAAACATCTCGGTGTTGCCCACATCCTTGTGATTGTAGGCGGAGACAGGAGTATCGGTAGCCACTCCGCCATAAGCAATCGTTACATCATCGATTGCAATAATGCCGTCGTCCTTTGCCATAAGTGTGATTTGTCGGCAATGCTCGGGGATTGTGCCGTCTTTCTCATCAAATGCTATCGTCTCGCCGCCTTTCACTGAGGTAGGTGTCACTTCGTGGAGCACCACACTCTTGCCGTTGCAGTCGCCGCTGATTACAATCTTAATGTCGGAGTCGGATTTCGTGCGGCGAGCCATAAACGACAATTGGCGAATGTCGCCATCAAATATCGGCGACTGTAGTAAGTCGCCATCAACAAGGCGTAGTGATGGAGCCGACGAGCCATAGTAGCCGTCGACGCTGTAGAATGAAGTTGATGTAGTAGTCCATCCCTCGGGCAATACATTGTCGTTGAAGGAGCAAAGTGATTGGACAAACTCTCCTCTATAGCGTTGCGCCACTGTGAGGTAATATCCCCCTGCACCTGCCACAGCGTCCCAAGTCACTGTAAATCCGCCCTCGGTGATATTTCTTACCCTCACATTTTCGGGTATCAGCATCTCGAATGTCGGTGGGAGAGTGCGTGCTGACACTTCGTTGGACGGCAACGACTCCTCGTAGAGGTCTTCGGCGGTGACATAAAAAGTGTAGTCGGTGTCGGCATCCAAAGAAGTCACAACAATTTTAGTGTCATTAATTGATGTTAGCGTCTTCACTCCGTTGACATACACGTTGTAGGTCACCGCATTAGCCGAATTGCTCCATCTCAGAGCTACCGAGGTGGGCGTGATTTCTTCAGCTTCAAAAAGAGAAGGTGCTTCCACGTCCTCCTTGCCTCCAGCCACTTTCAGGGAGATGATGCCGGCAGACTCGGTGATGTCGGTAAGAGGGAGGTTGGTATCCACACCGCTCCAGCTCTTCATCTCAGTTAGCGAAGTCACATTGCTGGTGCCGGGAAACGCAAATCCCGCCTCATAGTTGCTTGTGGTGGCATGATTAGCCTCAATGATGTCGACATATTGATGCGAAGGGTTGCGATTCACCACATTGCGGTCCCAGATGTTGGGGTTGTAGTCGATATGCCACACAATCATACCGTGTCCAGGCAGAAAAGCATCCCATCCTTCCTTTTGTCGGTTTTCCAATAAGAAATACTCGTTTTCGCGCTCTGTGGATATGCGATACACGTCATTATCAGCCAGCGGCAAAATGCGTAGATTTTTCGGGTGAGTAATCGGTTTAGGCTCTACCCACCCGAGATAATAACGCTCATATCCTGAGAGAAGGGGCGGTGTACGCCCGTCGTTGAGGTAGTTGCCTCGAGCCATAAGGTCCCAATTGCCCGGTGTCAGAGCGCCGCCATAAGAGGTGTCGTAGAGGTCCGGCAATCCGAGTACGTGGCTATATTCGTGGCAAAATGTTCCGATGCCGTTGACATCTTTGTTGCCGTCAAGTTCGGGAGAACAACCATAAGAGTCGATTTTCACCCCATCGCAAGTGAGAGCTTCGTCATTTTGTGTCAGAGTGGAGGAGTGGGGCCAGATGGTTGCCACTTCACCGCCGTCAGCTTGCCCCTGCCCTGCATAAAAGATATACACGTTGTCCACCTCGCCGTCGCCGTTGCTGTCGTAGATAGAGAAGTCCACGTCGTTGTCGATAGCCAGGCAAGCCTCCTTTACCATCTCCTCCGGTGCAGCATCGCTGTTGCCTACGTCGTTGCCGTAATAGGCAAACCCGTGTGCCATCATCACAGGACCATAGACATCAAATACAGGGGTGTATCGACCGGCTGATGATGCCACGAAATAGTCGCGTACGCTTCCGGAATGGCGATAGTTGTCGTAGCCCTCGGCATTAAGCATCGCAAAATATTCTTCTCCGGCAGCTTCCACTGAATATGGTCTGTCGGGAAATTCCACAAGTATCACAAGCGCATGTGGAGCACCTATGGCGGTCGCCTTCGGGCGAGAGACGGTCGTTGCCGCTTCATGCTTTAGCTGCATTATAACCGATGAGTAGCGGAGTGATGCAGTCAGTCGAGACTCTTCGTCGGTGCGTTGCTCGGGGTTATGAGCAGTGAGCGCTGTGCCGAAGTAGCGAAAGACAGTGCCGTCATGTTGAAGCATCACACTGTCGGCGCTCACATAATATCGAAAATTCTCATCGCCCATAGCCGTCACCGTGAGTCGAGTGCCATCGGGTTGTGCCACCTCGATAGCACGCATCCTTGACGGAGCGGCATAAGCCGGCAAGGTCAAGGATGCTATAATGGTAGTTATTATCAGTCGTTTCATTTCACGATTACCTTAATCGTCTTTTCATCGCAATTCACCAAATAGATGCCCTTTGCCAAACGAACGGTATAGTTATTGCTACCCTTGAGAGTTGCCGTTTGTTTGCCGTCGATGGTGTAGATGCTCACAATGTGGGAAGCATTGGCAATGCGTATGCAGCCATAGCTACCAAAAGCCTTGAAGCTATCGTCGCTTTCAAGAGCATAAACCGCTCCGCCTTCATCCACCTCCGTGGAGAATACGTTTGACAGCGATGATTCTTTGCCGCTGTATACGGCAGACACGGTGTAGTCGTATTTGCCTTTAGCCACTCCTTCATCAACAAATTCAGCTTCGGCAAGGGGAGAGTCATTGAGACATTCTCCATTGCGATACACGTTGTAGCCCTGGAAGTTGAGAGTAGGAGTCTTTGCCCCTTTAGGGATGTAAGAGATATCGTCGACCATCAAACCGAATGCATCTTGCGAAATGCAGTGGATAGCAAAATACTTCGCTCCCTCAGGCAGTTTCACTGAGAAACGACGCCATTTGCTTGAGGGGTTGTAGTAGTTGGCTGCCGCCACCTTCACAAAGTCGGATGTAGAGTTGGTGTCGGTGGAATAGAGCACACGGAATCTCTCTTCGTAGGCAAGGGTTACGCTCTTAATCCAAAAAGATATTGTCTGTTCGTCGCCCGAGAGTTCCGGTGAGATGAGCCAATCGTCGCTTTCAGCCGATTGAGAGCCGAAAGAGATGAGATACTGACTGCCCGAATAAGGCATCCAACGGCGATTAAACACCGTCGACATATCGATTTGTGCCATTTTCGGATTAAACACTTGATAAGCCATCTTGGCACCGGCATTGTCGTAGTCGTCGAGGTTTTGGATGGTATGAGTATATGCTTTATCGTTGTCGATAAGCGTGTAAGAGCCGATGTTGCTGATGATAAACGGTGTGTAGGATTCCATATCGTCGGTCACGGCACTTAATGACTTGTCGATTGTCGGCTCGCTCCACGAGAGACTTACACTATTAGCATTAACTCTACCTGTAAGGTCGCTTACTCTCGGCACCTTCACCGCCGGCACGTCGAGAGTAATCACCTCGGTGGTGTCGTTGGCGGCACATTGGTCGTCACCATAGTTGACCACGGCATACAGGCGGTGAGAGTTGCCACTGTCTTTGTGACGGGGTGCGAAGGCAAACTTTATCACCTTTTGACCACCGTTGGCAAAGATTGCCGACCCTTGTCCGGTTTTTGAGTCGAGCATCTCATTGTCGAGGTAAAGGTCCACGGTGTAATCTTTTGTTGAAGCGGTGCCGTTGTTTTGTATCACTGTCACATATTCTTTTTCTTCACCTATATCAGCCTTTTGCGGTCCGATAAGCGATACGGCTTCGATATCGGCGGTGTAGGTGTCGGAAATTGCCATTTGGTCGATGAATATGTTGCCACCGCCGGCAGCCTCACCGATAAATGCTATCGAAACCTTGCCTTTGCCTTTATAGGCACTCAGCGGAATATGGTAGAGTGTCCAACCGGCATTGGAGGCATCAAGACGAATAGTTGCGTCGTCGATAGCCTCATAGTCACCACCATCGACGCTCACGGCTATCTTCACAAGGTCGTCGTAGGTGGTGGTGACGGTTTCATATTCGTCGGTTTCTTCGTTATATTCGCTTTCGATGGTTGTGGTGTCGTAGTGGAAGAGATAGAATGATAGCACCGGTTCGGTCACATCGCTGAAGTCGAATGCCGGTGTAGCAAGACGGCATGACGATGTTGCAGCCCACATGCTTCCTCCGTAAAATCCCAACATTCCGTCGTCGCCGTCGGTGGGAGGACATGTGGGGTTGTCGCCCATTGCCACGGTGTACCAACGAGCATTCACGAGCCAGGTTTTGAGTTGCACCATGGTCCACGGCGAGAGTTTGAGGTTGCCGTAGGCAAACGATTCGTAGTAGGGTAACTTGTATGCCGGTCCGGCAAGTAGGTCGTTGCTGTCGATTGCCTCACTTGTGCCGGCAGAGGTGGTGGCGATGATAGAATAGTATACGTAGGTTTGCGAGGTGGTATCTACCGTAGTGTCGGTGAAGTTGTTGCCACTAATATTGAGAGCCACGACCACACCCGTGTCGTCGCCTTGCCCATCGAAGCGAGTGATGGTGTAGGTGGTCACATCATTGCCTACATATCCTCCGTTGATGCCCGATGGAGTAGACCAAGAGAGGGCGATGCCGTCGGCAGTCTCTTTAGCGTGAAAATCAGTCACACTCATAGGTGTGTCTACACCCACATAGGCTGTAGCCTCTGCTTTCTCGCCTTCGCCGGAAGTGTTTTCTCCCACCACGCGCCAAGTGTGAAAACCTTGAGTGAGATTATCGTCGACCATCGACAGCGATGCTCCCGGTCCGGGATTGTCAAACGTCTTGACAGGAGCCTGCTCGTCGTCGCGATAAACCTTAATTTTTGTCAGTTCCGACAAACTGCCACCTTCGCTGTTTTTTGAGGGAGCTTTGAAACTGATATTTGCCGAGAGAGCACCATTTGCTGCCGGAGTCACTGAGAGGGCTTCCGGGGCTGCAGGTCCGGCTTTGGTGCCGTTTTGTTCCACCTTTACGTCGTCAATCCAGAGATAGTAGCTGTCGGTGCCGCTATAGCATTGGAAGCCGATATAGTATGCGCCATCGGCTTCAATGGGCAGTTTCACCGTGACTGTTTCCATCTTGGTGTTGGTGATTTCCGGCAAGTCGAGCACTGTGGCTGTGTGTTGTGTGCCATACTCGCTTGTGCCTATAGTCACTTTCAAACTTTCGGGGTTTGTTGATCTTTGCGCTCTGTAAGAGAATGTAAGAGTGTAAACATCATCCTTGCCGAGATTGATGGGCGGGGTGATGAGCCAGTCGTTGCATACGGCACTCTCGAAGTTCGGCATTCTGACACAGCCGCCGGCTTCCCACCATGTCCAACATTCATTATTGTTGTTTACGTCTTGGATATACCAATCTTTAAGGGTGCCTTCGGTAGAAGAAGTGAAGTCTTCGACGAAGGGCACGTCGTAGGGGATAGCCGCATTGGGGGCGGCTTTGGGCGAGATGTGACGCATCGGTGACGGTGTCTTTTCCGATGTCTTCTTTACAAAGAAAGGCGAGTGTAGATGATTTGACGATGGTGAAACCTCAGAATGCAATTGGGCAGTTGCGGGCATTGCCGCAACTGCTACCAACAGCGAGAAAATTGCTTTCCTCATTTACTTGAAATATACATGTTTATTTAATTACTTTTACATTATATATACCCTCGTTAGTAGTGACTTTAACCACATATATTCCCTTAGCAAGATGTCCTGCTTCGACCATTGAGGATGCAGAAGAAGCTACACATTGTCCGCTTGCGGCAAACACTTGCATCATCTTGACGTCGCGTGGTGTCACTGCCTTCCACATTGAGCCGCTCTTTATGATGCCTTCAGTGGCGGTGGTGAGTTTGTTGACCGATGAAGTATAGATAGGGGTGACGCTCAAATTGTCGATGTAGAAGGTCGGAGTGCTATAAGAACTTGGGCTGCTACTCTTCAGATTATAAGCCTTGAAGCCGATGTAGCTGTTTGTTTTGTCAGTGGGTATGCTCTCCGGAAGCGAGCCGTCGGAAGCTCCTGCAGAGGTGAATGGAATAGTAATCACTGTTTCTCCCTCTCCGATATTATACTCCGTCTCACCAACGGAAGCAGTCATTGCGCCAATAGATGCTTCAGCTCCGACAAATACCGCCAATTTGCCGGTCATTGTATAGGACTCAGACTCTTCGATGCCGGCAGTGAATTTCAGCTCATATACAGCTTGAGTTTCTATATATATCGGGTAGGTGAACAACCAATAGTGATAGCTATCATTGTTTATTGACGATAAGACATATGGGTATCCCTTAGTGTTGCTGTAACCCCATCCGTACGTGTTATTGTAGTGGGTGCTTGCCATTGCCCAACCATTAAAGTCGCTTTCGGTGTCGAAATTGTTGGTAAATGGCGGCTCGATACCTTCGCCAATCCATGATGTAGTCACTGAGGCTTTCTTGCTCACACCGACAGGAATAATGCCCTTTTCGGGAGTGGTGATTGTAACGCTGTAGGTGTAAATGCCACTATTGGGCAAGTCGTCGGTAAATTCCACCACATCACCGGGGTTGAGGCTCGTGAATTCCTTTATCGGTGTTTCGTCGCTATTGCGATAGACAAGTGCGCTGAGCGGCGCTTCCAGCTCTTTTGAGTCGATGGTTTGGGTAGGCACGGTAAATTTCACTGCCACCTTGAGCTCTTGTCCTTGCTGCGTGGCGCTGAGGTCGCTCACTGCTGCCGGAACAACCGGTTTTGCCGATACTTTAATCGAAGCTATGCTTACGGTCTTTGCAGAGCCTGAAGATGTCACATTCAGCCCGAGGTAATAAGTGCCATCGGCTGTGGGTGTGAATGAGTTGGTATAAGTGGCATAATCAGTAGAGCTATTTACCGTAAGATTGCTTTTGATAACGGTGCTTATACTCTCTTTGTCGGGAGCGGTTCCGTATTTGATGTTGATGTACTTGTAGCTGCTGTTAACCTTGGCATCAAAAGCGATGTTGTATTCGATGCCGGCTTTCAGCGACAATGGCGGGGTGATAATCCAGTCGTTGAAGTTGGACGACGATGACTCGGTAGCGGTCATCACACCGTCGACCACGGCAAATGCGTTACCGGGATAGGAGTCATTGTCGATGACGGTCCAATCATATGGCTTGTTTGCGAAGTCGCTTGCGTATGGGGTGGAATATGGGTCGCCAAACCAGTCGCTGCGTACGCTTACCTTCTCACTCTCGCCGCCTTGCGACAAATCGCTGTTGGGCATCACTGCCACTACATCATACACATTGTAGCCTGCCGAAGGAGAATTGTCGGTCCACGATTGAGTGCTGCCGGCTGCTGCATCATTGATTACAGCCACCGCCTCTATGCCCCCTGTCTTAAATACTTTAGCCGTAAGAGGCACGGTGATGTCTTTGTCGGTGATGTTTTTTGTCGGCATTGTCCAGCTTAGTGTGATTTTGTTTTCTGCGCTGTTGGAGGTAGCGGTGAGGTCGGCAATCGGTTGGGGAGCGTTGTTTAATTCGATGATTTCAATAGAGTAGATTATCAAGCTTGTTGCGCTACCACTGCCACTATTTTGGATAGCGATGCTTGCCGAGTAGTTGCCATCGCTATCGACGCTGAACAAAGAGGTAAAGTCTTGTGCCACGTAGTGTAATTTGTCGGAAAGGAGTTCTGTAGTTTGCGCTTCAGCGGTGTTGCCTTTTCCGAGCATGACCTTGAAATCGCGGTCATAATATGAATAAGAATTGGAGGATTGGCGACCGTTAACCTTTATTTGATACACCTTGCCGGCTTTCATCTTCATCGGCGGGGTGATGAGGTAGTCGTTGTAGTTGTTCACTTTGGTTTCAGTAATCTTTGCCATACCGTCTGCAATGGTCCATGCATATCCCTGAGTTTCCGAATTGTCGACCACGGTCCAAGAAGCCACTTGGTCGGCATCGTTAAAGTCGGAAGCAAATGGGATGGCATAAGGCACGCCCACATAGTCGGTAGTCACTTTCATTGGTTCTTCTTCCGAAGCACCATTAGCGTTTTTGATTACTACATAGTAGGTGTAGTAGCCATTTCCGGGAATAGTAGTGTCTATATAACTCTCATTCTTGCCGGCAGTAGTGGGTAGGTCGGCAATAAGCTTTCCATCGCGATACACCGATGCCGTAAGGTCTCCTAACGAAAGTCCGGTGGTGCTCGTGGTCGGCGTGTTGAAAGTGAGTATCACCTTCAGCGATTCGTCGTCTGCCGGTGATGCCGTGAGGTTAGTGGCAAGGTTTGGCACTATCGGTATCTCTTTAATGCTGAAATCATAAATCGATAAACTATTATTGTTATATGTAAAAGCTAATTTTGCATCATCTTCGTGGAAGCCGATATAGCCGTCGCCCGTGAATGAAGGCGTGAAGTCGTAACTGTATGCATATTTTGTGTCATTGGCGGCAAATTCGTCTGAAGAAATGGCATCGATAATTGTAGTTGCGGCTTCTGCCGTTGCTGCATTGCCTAACGAGACTTCAAAATTTAGAGGATTAATTTTGTTGCTCATTGCTGCTTTAAAGGATAGGCGGTAAGCCTTGGCAGCATCCATCTTTAGCGGGCGACTGATAAGCCAATCGTTGTTGTCGTGGTAACCGTCGTGGAGCAACGAAACTTTTTTATTCACGGCATCAATGGTCCAGTTGTTGCCGCTGTCCCCGCTATCGTCGAGTGAAAGAACAGTCCAGAAGGAGTTTTCAAGAGCATCGCTGAAGTCGTGAGTATAAGGCATTATTGCCATCAGCGGACCGACATATACGGTTGTTGCTGTGGCTTTGCTGCTGACTTTGTCGTCGCTGGACACCACCTCTACTGCATAGTTGTAAACTCCCGATTCGGTGAGGTGGTCAGTATAGGTCACTTCAGCACCGAGTGTAGTGTCGAGAGCGCCATCGGCAATGCTGAGAAGCTCATCGTTGCGATACACGTTAAACTTCTTGATAGTCAATGCCTCGCCGGTGGTAGTCAACGTCGGGTTGGTCCATGTCAACGTTGCCGTGAGAGCTTGGTTGGCACCGGCAACGGCTGTAAATCCACTTACTGCTTTGGGCTTCGATTCAAGCGATTCTTCAGTGACGCTGAAGGATGTGAACTTCATCCAAAAAGAGTAGGTGTAGTTTGAAACGCATTGTATGGAGAAGTAGACATCGCAATCTTCTGTAGGGCTGAAAGTGAATGTCTCGTCGGTTATTATCGGGGTGGTGCTGTTGGTAGAGTATGCTTTTTCAAAAAGCTTTTTGCTCGTTGATGCTCCGGCATCCTTAAACAAATACACATTAAAATTTTCTTTTGGAAAACCCGTAGACCCCGCACCGGCGGTAAATTTAAAAGTGTAGCGACATCCGGATTGCACCTTTAGCACCGGACTGAAGATATAGGCATTTTGGATGCCTGATGTTTCAGTACATTTGAAATAGCCGGAGCTATTATAAGCCCATGCACCATGGGTGTTTTCAAAAGTCCATTCCGGGTTGGGTTGGGATGCAAATGACGGCTCGTAGGGATAAGTGTCGATAGCCACTGCCGTAAACGGCAACAACAAAGCTATCAGCGCGAGCATTCGATAAAATTTGTGTTTCATAAAAGAGATATTTTGATTAATGATTATAAAATTTCTATTTCAATCATCCTTTTTATAGTACTAATATTTGCCACAAAAATATAATGTGTATGCTACTTATGCAAGAAAAATATGATATTTCTTCAAAAAAATATAAAATACGCGATAAAATAAAGAAATTTGCTATAATGGTTTGGTCGGGATTATTTGCATTGCAAAAGTGATGATTGCATAATAATTATTCAAAGCAATACACAACAAAGAGGCTGCGCCAATATTGAACTGCACTCCAAAAGTTTTTTGTCCAACTTTTTGGGGTCACTTCATTTTGGCACAGCCTCCTCTTATCACGTTACTCTTATCTTTATTTAAAAAGTTGCGGGGCGAAGATCAAAAAATATTGCCTCCAGTTGCTCCAAAGGTGTCCGCGCGTCGATTCGTGCCACACATACTTCATTCCCGCCTCGTCAAGGTGGCGCAATATTTCCTTGTTATTATTATAGAGGAAGTCGTCGGTGCCACAAGCAATCCAATAGAGAGCAGGCTCTTTCTGCGCTTGTATCCGCCACTTCTCGTCGAGGTTGGCATAGGCTGGCTGGTCCATATCTACCATTGAAAAATCCACTCCTGCAGAAAACAGACCTACATAGTCAAACATATCGGGATAGTTTGCCGAGATGGCGAGTGTGTGCATCCCGCCCATCGACAATCCTGCGATGGCACGTTTCTCCTTCTGAGGTATCGTCTTGTAGCGAGCATCAATAAAATTGACTATCTCAGGGAAAGCGAGTTCGAAGATGCCGTTTTTATAAGCTCCGGGGATGTTATTAGTCATCGTTGGGCGAAAAGACAAGTTGTCGCTGGTCTCACCGGCAGCCCCTTCTGTAGTGCAAACACCGTTGGGCATCACGATAATCATCGGCTCCGCCTTTCCCTCAGCGATAAGATTGTCGATGGAGCGAGCTATGCGTCCCAGCTCCGTCCAGGCATTCTCATCGCCACCGCTACCATGAAGCAAGTAAAGCACCGGATAACGCCCGGGATTTTGCTCGTAGCAGGGCGGAGTATAGACGGTGAGGCGTCGGTCGGCATTGGTGGTGTTGCTGTGATACCACGTTGTGGCGACAGTGCCATGAGGCACTTTATGCACCTGATAGTAGTCGCCTGCGCCCCCATCGACATAAAACAAGCTGAACACGCTACCCACATCGCGGCAGGTGAAAGGGTTGGTCGGGTCGGTCATCATCACGCCGTCGATGTTCACGCGATAGGTGTACATTTCGCTTGGCAAGGGTGGGGTGGTGTATTGCCACACACCGTCAACCTTGCGGCATTTGCCTATGCCACCGTCGGCTTCCCAGTCGCCTCTCACCGTCACCTCCTTAGCTTTGGGTGCGGAGATAAGGAATGTCACTGTATGGTCGTCGTTGACCACCGGAGAGGTGATGTCGGTGGCACGAAAACCAATGTTTTGTTGAGCGTTGGCAACCACTGTGGCTGCCGCAGCAAAGAGTAATACCAATCGTTTCATATCTTTATTAAGTGGATAGTTAAAAAGGTAGAGCGAGGGGCAAGACACTCTCGCTCCTCGCTCCTCACTATTCTGTGATTATAATTTCACTTTTTGCACGGCAGTGCCGGAGGTGGCATATACCTTAGCCACAAAGACGCCTGCCGGGAGGTCACTAACATTCAACACGTTGGAAGCCGATGCCTTCACCACCTTGCCATCAAGAGAGAAGAGTTGGATGCCAAGGATATGGCAGTCGGCATTAGCCACGAGTAAGTCGTCAGCCACTCTGATGCGTAGTCCTTCCACCTGAACGGCGTTGATGCCGGCATCTTCAGCCTTGCCGATAGCCGGACGGTCGAGATAGAGAGTGCCTGTTTTGCCGCATTTTGCTCCCATTTGCTCGATTTCGAATCCGGTGAGTGAGAAGTTGCCCTCGCCGATGTCGGCAAGCGATTTGTCCACACTGTGCCACCCGAGGAAGTCGAGGGTACAGAAAGGCACCTTCTTCACCACATTGCCATCGGTGAATACGGCATTGAGACGGTTAAGACTCAAGTCGCCATACACTTTCATCGTCAGCATATTAGCCTTTGTGAATACGGTCTCGGGAGCAGTAGCGAAATTCACCATTGCGTTGCCTCCGGTGAAGTCGTTGAATGTGTAAGCCACTGAAGCGGCTGCTGTGCCTTCAATCTTCGTAGAGGTGTTGCGAGCCACAGTGAGTTTGGCAGTAGCCACAGAGTTATCGAGGTCAGCCACAAGCACACCGCTGTTGTCCATCGTATTTACAGCCGTCACCTGCGCAGCATCGAGAGAAGCATCAACGGCAGTAAATTGCCATGACTTCGCAGCATCCACCTTGATGCCATGTTCGTCACACACCTCTTCGTCGACATTGACGGTGTAGGTCTTGCCCGGCTCCAGACTTGATGCCAGTTTGATTTGGAAGTATCCGAAATCGTCTTTCGTATTGCTGATGCGCTTCGAGCGAGCATTGTAGCCGAGCACCGTGCCCGCCTCATCCTTGATGGTGATTTGGTTTTGTATAGTGTTGGTATTAGGTTGCACCGGGAAGCGGAATTCCACCATAGGAGTAACATAATGCACCTTGTCGCCATTCGACGGCGAGCAGGCGAGAATTTCATACACGTTGTAGTCGTTGGTGCGGAATTGCATTACGAAATCTTCAGTCATTGCCAGCCCTGACGGGTGTTTTGCCGCTTTGTTGATGCGTACGGTGTAAGTGGTGTTGGTCTCATAGGCGCGCTTGGGTTCAAACACCATGCGGAACATTGAGTTTTCCCAACGGATAGTGCCTTCGACAGCCGGAGTGATGGAGAAATTCTGCTCCACACTTTCCACATCCATATCCCAATTAAAGTCGAGCACTATCGGAACGTTACACATCACAGCAGCGTCGCCTTCAGCCCATACCGGCGAATACTCCACCACTTCCGGCGGAGTGTTGCGCAGGTGGTCCATCACGAAGTTCTGATAGGTCACATTGTTGGCAGTCACCGTGATAGCTTGTTCGGCGGTGTTATATTCGTCGTGGGTAACCTTCACAGTATAATTTCCCGGAGTCACATCCTTTAACACATATATGCCGTTGTTGAGATTGTCGGTGGTATAGGTTTGCACCACGTCATCACCTTGCAGCAGTTGCACCGTTGCGCCACACACCGGCAAGCACTTGTCGTGACCGTAGAAAAACCTACTGCCATAGATAGGGTCGGTGACAACAAGATGACTGTCCCAAAGAGCGCCTGCCACCACACCGGTGGAAAACTGCTCAGTGCTGAAATATTCTTGGATGGCTTTCACGAAATGGTAGCCCTCGAGCCAGCAATATTCGTTGTTAAGAAGTCGGTAGGTCTCCGGGATATAATCGTGGTGCGAGCCTTCGGAGAGCATCCCCGGCACGGTGAGCTTGCGGAGCACGCCCAAACCTACCCCTACGCCCCAGTCGTAGAAGTCGTAGTCGCCGGCAAGCCATGGCGAATTTTTCGACCATGAGGTGGCTTGATTTTCCAGCAGATGGTTGTTAAGGATGCCTGCCATAACCTTAGCTTCCGGGCTCACCGGGTCGTTGGTGAAGCCGCGATAGAGCATCAACGGCTGGTTGTAGCGATTTTCCGTACCGGTGGCATTACTATGAATGGAGAAGAAGAAGTCGGCACCATAGGCATTAGCCTCGTAGCCTATTTCCGAGAGTCCGCGGTCGTCGGCAGTGGTGTTGGTGGTGCGCGACATCATCACGTCGGCACCGAAGCTTTGGAGCATTTCGCGGATGTCAAGCCCCTTTATGAGGTTACTCTTCGACTCCCAGAAGCCATTCTGATCGTGGCTTGCAAAGGGCGGAACGGCGACATTGCGGTCGTCGCTGTCGTAGCCGCCGTGACCAGGATTGACATAAATTTTCAGGTCTTTCATATCCGTTGCAGTCGCACCTATCGTGGCTGCAAGAGTGATTGCCAAAATACTGAGTTTTTTCATTTTAAAGTGCGATTACAAGGGTTATTTAATAGAAATATCCATCACAAACAGTCGACCGTCGATAGTGCTGTATACGATGCGAGAACCGTCGGCAGATGCTGAAGGCGACATAGCCATCGACTCCGGACGAGTGAGGTCTTTGCGCATAGAGCCGTCGGCAGCAAGAAGCACTATCTGCGATGTTTCGTATTGATGCCCGTCGCTTGTGGAACATTCAGCCACCACATAGTCGTTGCCTGCCCATCGCGGACACATCACCTTGCCGAGAGAGGAGAGAAGGTTGCCTTGCAAGTCGCAGATGTATGCGCCGCGAGCTCCGGCATAGAAAAGGATTTTTGTTGCATCAGGCGAGAGTGATGCCCAAAGGTAGGTGTATGGCGTTTCCACCGGAGAGAGTACCGTCTCTTTACCGTTGCGACACACCACCAATGCAGCGCCTTTGGCATACACAGCCAATCCGCTTTCTGCAGAGGCTTTGAGTTTGCTACCGCTGTCGCTCACTGCCATCAGTCCACCGCTCACTGCCACCGGAGGTATCATGCCGCGTTGTTTGGTTACAGCCTCTTCGGTGGTGCGTGAAGAGATGTCATAGACCTCTATCGAGCGAAAAGCTCGCTGATTGTCGCGTGTCTGATGCAAGAAATAAACACTGCCACCATCGCGCGAAAATGCCGGCTCAAAGCCAGCCATCTCGGCGTTGGTGATGCGGAGGGTGACGTTGTCGTTGAAGTCATAGAGCTTCAGTCCGCAGAGATTGTCGGAGGTAAATAGCACTTTGCTACCATCGGCACTGATTATCGGGTTGAAGATGCCTTGCTCGGTGCCTTTGAGTAATTGTCTGTGGCTGACTATGCCCACTTCTTGCGCCGAAGCGAAGAAGATGCAGGCAAGAGCCGTGATTAATAGTTTGATTCTCATAGTTATATAATATTATGTTATTTAATTATCAGCTTGGCTGTTTTCATGGTGTTGCCGTCGGCATAGCGCAGATAGTAGATGCCCGAAGCAAGAGTCGACACATCGATGGCTGCTGTGCCGCCGTGACCTTCGGCAAGGGTGGTGAGCATAAGGGTGCCCATTTGGTTGTAGATGCTTATCAAGCCATTATCGTCGATGCCCGAAAGACGCACGAACCCCCTTGCCGGGTTGGGATATACGTTCAAACATTGCGACTTGCTGCTTATAGCTCTCACAGCGCCATAATCATTGTAGATGCATTGAAGCGCCGGTATCGATATTTCATAGTTTACACCGCTATCGCTTTTGCCCATATCCAAACGAAGAGCATAGAATTGTAGCGGATAGGCTGCCACTTCGGTGGGGTCAAACCATCCGTCGAAGTCTACGTTGAATGTCGAAACCTCATTTTTCGGAAGTTCGTCGGCTGTGATGATAAAGTTGGAGTTAGAGTCGCCGAATCCGTTAACCAAACCCATCGACACCTTCTTCACTGTGGCATTACCCGGATTTATCGACAGGTTGATACCCTTAGGCATACTCCACACGTCGACATTGGATACAGCTTGGATATATGCGCCACGCGACACCCCGTTTCCGGTAAATGAAAATTTCAATCCCTTCTCATATTCGCTCACTTGCAAGTCGGTGCTGCCATATTGCTTTAAAGTCCATTCGGTGGGGAATACTCGAAGCAGCGGCATCATATTGCCTTCGGGTAATTGAACCGTTACGTGCGCCGTAGCAGAAAAGTCGCCAAGGGTAGCGGTGATGTCAGTTTCGCCGTTAGCCAGACCTTGAAGCACGCCACCGTTGATTTCAGCGATACTACCGTCAGCCACGCTCCACTCCATGCGAGAAGCGTCGGCAGAATAATCTTTAAATCCCACTTTTGCAACAATCTCTATAGGATATTTCCGCCCGTCGTTTAAAATGTGGGTTTTTCGGATAGCCACGTCAGCCATCATCACGTTCGCCTCCTTTGTCACCGAGATATCACCGAGTGTGGCGGTTAAAGTCGTCGTACCCACCTTGCCGTTGAGGTTGATTACGCCGTTGTCTACAGTGCCGTAGTCAGGAGAAATGGAGAAACTCACTCCCTCCACGTTTTCATCGATGAGCTCGCCGTAAGCATTATAACCGAGCACCACCGGCGTGTAGGAAGAATACACCGGGACATTGATTTGCGGCTCAAGAAAAGCTAAGCGAGTGATTACATTGCTGCTCTCATCATCGGGAGCGGTGGAATACACCATCCATCCGTTAGCCACTGCGCGTGGGGAGCCTTCGGTGGTCTTGTTTACAATCTTGCCTTGCACCATTAGTTCTGCAGACCCACCGGCATCCACATTACACACCGTAGCTGCCCCCAGTTGCTTCATAATCTGCGACATTACCGATGTGTTGCAACCATTTGATATGCCATAAACCGGGTCGGTGCTTTTGTCAATGACAAACATGAAAAGTGTCTTCCCGTCAGCACTCTTGCCGTAGGCGGAACGAGAATATACCATCGAATTATAATTTTCATCTTCATTGCGAGGTGTTAGTTCACCATCGTGAAGCACTATAGCATTTCCGGCCACCGCTTGCTCCAAGCGAATGGGTTCGCCTGTGGCGCATGAATACCACGAATATTTCACTGTCACTTCGTCGCCCGGTTGCAGCTCTTGCAGAAGCGTTTGATAAGATTCCGACCCTACCAAGCACATATCATAGTCACCCAAAGAGCCGGCAGTTTGCGGTATTCTTACTTGCATTACTCGGCATTTCATATCCTGATTGGTGGTCCATGAATACCCCTCGACAAAGTTGAGATATACCTCGCAAGTTTTGCCCTCTACCTTCGTCCAAGTGCCATCAACCTTCTCTACGGTTTGAAACGCTTTCGTGCGTCCGTAGAATGAATTAAACAGCGCCATCTCACCTGAGGAACGCACATACTTGTTGCAGAGATAAAACTCCGGCTCTTGCGACTCTCCCCAACGGTCGGCTTTCACCGAGCCTTTCCACGACATCGACTCGATATGTAGGTCTTTATCATATCCTATGCCAACCACACCGGTGCGTTCCGCTCCACCATTCCACTTATCGTTGTGGCAGTTGGTCTCGGTGGCAATCTGCCCGTTTTTCAAACAAGCGCTATAGGGAGCACCCTGAATAAACTGAGTAGCGGCACCTTGACCGCTCACCACCCAGAAGTTGGAGTTTTGTCCGCCCAGAGGCTTTTTCCCGGCATTTTGCATTCGAATGTAGGCAGAGGTGAGAAGCTCGGTCTTGCCCACCTGGTCTTGCCCCTGCTGAGTCTCGATGCGGTTGTAGGGGTTGGTCAGGTCGACAGTCATATAGTTGATATTCAAAGGATAATCGGGTATGCGTATGCGATGATAAATCACTCCCGGACCAATCTCTTTCTGTTCGAGCAAGTCGTAGTTATAAGCCGTGCCATTGATGTCAAACGAGCCTGCACTCATTGCTGTTGCCATTGATGCAACAGCTCCCAAAAATAGTAATTTTATCTTCATAAAAATCAAAGTTTTGGTTGTATGTCGGTTTTATTGTTTGGCGTAAATAATAATTTCTCAAAGTTAGATTATTTTTGATGAAAAGGAGCTGAAATTTTGAGTTTTTGCTTATTTTTCAATCTATTTAACTTATAAGAGAAATAAAGAATATTTTTTCTGTGAATTTCTTTGCTGATGGCTATGTTTTTCTTACATTTGCTACTGCAACGCTTTTACCACTAAACGACATATTAATAAAAACAAAATACCTACCTTTTCTAATGAAAAAAACTTTGTCACTTATCAGCAACGACCCTTGGCTCGAGCCATATAGCGATGCCATCAACGGTCGTTATGAAGATGCCGTACGCAAAGAAAAAGAGCTGACCGGCAAGGGCGGTTCGCTTGTTGATTTTGCCAACGCACATCAGTATTTCGGGATGCATAAATTGCGCTCCGGATGGGTGTTTCGCGAATGGGCACCTAATGCTACCGACATCTATCTCATCGGCACGTTCTCCGATTGGCAGGAGTGCGACAAATATCGCCTCACGCGCTTGGACAACGGCGTTTGGGAGATAAATCTCGCCAAAGATGACATCCATCACGGAGACCTTTATAAGCTGAAAATGCACTGGGAAGGCGGCGAAGGGGAGCGCATTCCGGCTTATGCCACTCGCACCGTGCAAGACGACAACACCAAGATATTCTCGGCACAAGTGTGGCATCCGGCACGTCCCTATAAATTTAAGGTGGACAACTTCAAGCCTTCCACCTCTCCACTTCTCATCTATGAATGTCACATCGGAATGGCGCAAGACTATGAGGGTGTCGGTACCTACGAAGAGTTTCGCCAAAACGTGTTGCCACGAGTGGTGAAAGACGGCTATAATGCCATCCAAATAATGGCAATCCAAGAGCATCCCTACTATGGCTCGTTTGGCTACCATGTGTCAAGCTTCTTCGCCGCCTCGTCGCGCTTCGGCACTCCCGACGAGCTGAAAGCACTTATCGATGATGCCCACAAAAACGGCATCGCCGTGATTATGGACATTGTACACTCTCACGCTGTGAAGAATGAGGTGGAAGGGCTCGGCAGGTTTGACGGAAGCTATAACCTCTATTTCTACGGCGATTCTCGTCGCGAGCATCCTGCATGGGACTCTCTATGCTTTGATTACGGTAAAAACGAGGTGCTTCACTTCTTGCTTTCCAACTGCAAATTTTGGCTTGAAGAATACCGCTTCGACGGCTTCCGCTTCGACGGTGTAACCTCAATGCTCTACTATAACCATGGTCTCGGACAAGCCTTCGGCTCTTACGGCGACTACTATAACGGCAATCAGGACACTAATGCCATAACTTATCTCACTCTTGCCAACAAACTCATCCATAAGATTAATCCTCGTGCCATCACTATCGCCGAGGAAATGAGCGGGATGCCGGGGCTGGCAAACAAAATCAGTGACGGAGGTATCGGCTTCGACTATCGTATGGCTATGGGTATTCCCGACTTTTGGATTAAGACCATCAAGGAAAAGAAAGACGAAGATTGGCATCCTACAGCTATCTTCTGGGAGCTTACCAATCGCCGTGCCGATGAAAAAACCATCAACTATGCCGAGAGTCATGACCAAGCACTTGTGGGCGACAAGACCATTATTTTCCGTCTTATTGATAAGGAGATGTATTGGCACATGATGGTGGGAGACAACAACTACACTGTGGAACGTGGCATCGCCCTCCACAAAATGATAAGACTTGTGACGCTCGCCACAATCAACGGCGGTTATCTTAACTTTATGGGCAACGAATTCGGTCACCCCGAATGGATTGACTTCCCGCGCGAAGGCAATGGTTGGAGCTGTAAGTATGCTCGTCGTCAGTGGAGCCTTGTAGACCGCGAAGACTTAAAATACAAATTCCTTGGTAAGTTTGATGAGGATATTATCCATCTGGTGCGCTCAAAACGCGGATTTCAAGCCACCCCGGTGGAAAAACTATGGGAGAAAGACGACGACCAAGTGTTGGCATTTAAGCGCGGTGACCTCGTGTTTGTGTTTAACTTCAATCCGGCGAAGTCGTTTACCGACTACGGCATCCTTGCTCCTGAAGGTTCGTATGTGCACGTTCTTAATTCCGACGCTCCCGAATATGGCGGATATGGCAACATCGACCAGAGCGTGAAGCATCTCACGTCACACGACCCCTTGTATGCTCCTCACGGGGTGGGATGGTTGAAACTTTATATGCCGGCGCGTTCGGTGCAAGTGCTCCGCTTCAAAAAGTAAATGCTGAGAGAATAATAATGATGAAGCCGTCGTTCGACGGCTTCTTTTTTATAAATCTGTCATTAGCGTTATTATGATAACAAAAATATAAACCGTTTACGCATAACAATAGAATGGCATATTGGGGTTAAACACTTCTTTCTTCTTTCGGATATTGGCAAAATGTGATGTAATTCGTACCTTTGCAGTCGAAATTGATTGTTTTAAAGATATGAAAAAGCAGAAGATTACTGATAGGGTGTACTACGTAGGAGTTAATGACCGTACAACCACCCGTTTTGAAGGTTTGTGGCCGCTACCGAAAGGAGTTTCTTATAATTCGTATGTAGTGAAAGGTTCCCGACATATAGCTATTGTGGAGGGGGTTGAGGCTTCATTCGTGTCTCGGCAGATAGAGAGCATAAAGGCAGTGTGCGACGGTAAGTCGCCCGATTTCCTTATCGTCAATCATATGGAGCCGGACCACTCCGGAGCTATACGTATGTTGATGTTGGAGTTTCCTCAAATGGTGATTGTGGGTAATGCCAAAACATTGGAGATGCTCGAAGGCTACTATGGCATCAACGACCATGTGCTTTCGGTGGCTGACGGTGATACACTCAGCCTTGGCGACTGCACGCTAAAATTTTCGCTCACTCCGATGGTGCATTGGCCCGAAACGATGATGACTCATCTTATTGAAGACGCAGTGCTGTTTTCTGGAGATGCTTTTGGCTGTTTCGGCGCACTTAACGGGGGCATTATTGATAGCGAGATGCTTACTGACGGGTTTTTCCCGGAGATGACGCGCTACTATTCGAATATCGTGGGCAAATATGGCAAGCCGGTGCAGAAAGCCTTGGAAAAGTATGCCGACACAAAAATAGATTTTATCTGTTCTACCCATGGTCCGGTGTGGCATGATAGGGTCGCCGATGTGGTGGAAGCCTACGACCGTATGAGCCGCTATGAAGCCAAGGAGGGTGTGACCATCGTGTATGGCTCAATGTATGGGCACACTGAAGTTTTGGCTGAAAAGATGGCGAGGGCGCTTACTCTCAAAGGGGTGAAAGACATAAGGATGCACAATTTCAGCTACAGTGACATCTCCGATGTATTGAGAGATGTGTTTGACGTGAAAGGGTTGGTAATAGCCACTCCCACCTATAACGGGGCTTTATTTCCAAAAGTAGAAGCCTTTCTGCAAGCTGTTGCTTCGAGAGGCTTGGAAAAGCGCGTGGTGGCACGCCTCGGAGAGTCGACATGGGCAGGAGTCGGCACCCGTAAGATTGATGAATATCTGGCAAAGATGAAGCTCACAGTGGTGAGCGATGCCATTGAGGTGAAGCAAAATCGTATGGCTGACATTGACGAGACGTTGGATGCGATAGCTGCCGACTTGGTGGCTGCCATGTAGTGGGGCATAAGGCATCGCCTCGGCAATAAAAATAAAAACATGAGATTTTATTTTTTATTGCACTCAACTTGCACTAATTTTGTAAGCCTAAACGGAAAAAGAAATGATATCACAAATTACAAATTTTATAACTTGGGACTTTAATCCCGATTTGATTTCAACCCCCATAACGATACGTTGGTACGGCTTGATGTTTGCCATCGGCTTTTTGCTTGGCGCCTGGATATTGTCGAAGATGTTTCGTCACGAAGGAGCACGTAGCAGTTGGGCAGACTCCGTATTTATCCTCGTTGTGGTGTGCACTATCATCGGTGCGCGATTAGGGCATGTGTTCTTTTATGCGTGGGACTATTATTCGGCACATCCGGAAGATATCATAAAAGTGTGGGAAGGAGGCTTGGCAAGTCATGGCGGAGCTATCGGCATCATCATAGGTGTTTGCATCTTTTCATATTTTGTGACTAAGCGGTCGCCATTGTGGGTGCTCGACCGGTTGGCAGTGCCTACAGCGCTTGTTGCCGGACTTATTCGTATGGGCAACCTATTTAACTCTGAGATTTTCGGACATGCCACGACCTTACCGTGGGGTTTCTATTTTGTGAATTCTCGCGAATGGCAAAGTATGTGTCTCGCTAATGGAGGCGATTTGGTGGCATGCCATCCCACACAGCTTTACGAAGCCTTGTGCTATTTCATCTTGTTTGGGGTGCTTATGTGGATGTATTGGAAGCGAAATGCCGAGGAGCGTCCGGGATTATTGCTCGGCGTTTTTCTCACCGTAGTGTTTGCTTCCCGCTTCTGCATTGAATTTGTCAAAAATGTGCAAGAGGCATTTGAGCAAGATATGTTGCTAAATATGGGGCAACTGTTGAGCATCCCGTTTGTTATAGTCGGTGTGGTTTTGATTGTTGTGGCAATGAAGCGAGAGCGATTACATCTCGACTATCCCGATAAGTTTGCCGTTGAAGAAAAGAAAAAATAGGCGATTATGGACTTTTTGCAACAATATCTCTCCGGTAATGGTTTGAGTCAGCTCTCGACAACCGACAAATGGATTGTTGCTATGGTTGTCGTTGCCGTATGTGTAGCTGTTTTTTTCTTGCTTAATAAGGTAGTTTTTCCGATACTCAAGCGATTCACTCAGCGCACGGCAGTGACTTGGGATGACCATCTTCTTTCCGCACGAGTAATCAAGCATGCATCCTATCTGTTGCCGGTGTTGTTGGCATATGTTTATGTGCCGATGTTGTTTAGCGACAACCCTTTCACACTGAGCATAGTCGATAAGGCATTTATGCTTCTGATATTGGTAATTACCATTAATCTCATTTGTGCTTTTATTTCCACTTTTCATGTCATTTCTTCGGAGTCGGAGTCGCTACGCAACCGCCCCTTGAAAGGCATCTATCAGATGATAAAGATAGTGGTGGTGTGTATCGGTGTGATACTCGGCGTCAGCATCCTTTTTAATAAAGAGCCGGGAGTGATACTCACCGGCATCGGTGCTTCGGCAGCTGTGCTGATGTTGGTGTTTCAAGACACTATTATGAGTTTGGTGGCGGGGGTGCAGATTAATGCCTACGACATACTGCGTCCCGGCGATTGGATTGTGATGGAGAAAAACGGTGCTAATGGCATTGTCACCGAGGTGACACTAAATTTTGTAAAAGTGCGCAATTGGGACAACACCACAATCACCATTCCCACTTATTCGCTCGTGCGCGACTCGTTTCAGAATTGGCGTGGAATGTGGGATGAAAATGGACGTCGCATGAATGAAAAGGTGTTTGTAGACATCTCCACCATACGCACTTGCACGCCCGAGATGGCATCGCAATACGCAGCAATGGTGGGTGATAACTGTCCGCCTCAGCCACAAGAGGTGACCAATCTGTGGTTTTATCGCTACTATATGGAGGAATTGATACGCCGCCATCCTCTCACTAATCCCAATCCACATTTGATGGTGCGCCAACAGCCTGTGGGAGCCTACGGCTTGCCTGTGGAGATTTATTGTTTCACCACTTGCACGGCATGGATGTCTTTTGAGCATTATAAAGCGGAAATTGTGGAAACGGCATATGCATCACTCCAACAATTTGGGTTGAAAGCCTATCAAGCACCTTCGGGAGCTGACATCAACAATCTAAAGCATTAATCGGTAATGGCTAACGACAAGATTATTGTAAAAGGAGCAAGAGTAAACAATCTCAAAAACATAGATATTCAAATCCCGAGAGGAAAGTTTGTGGTAATCACCGGTCTTTCCGGCTCCGGGAAGACATCATTGGCATTTGATACGCTCTATGCAGAGGGTCAACGTCGATATGTGGAGAGCCTTTCGTCATATGCTCGTCAGTTTTTGGGGCGTATGCAGAAGCCGGAATGTGATTATATTAAGGGACTTCCTCCGGCAATTGCTATTGAGCAGAAGGTGAGCACTCGCAATCCTCGAAGCACTGTGGGCACAGTTTCTGAAATCTATGATTATCTGCGGCTCCTTTTTGCAAGGGTAGGCAGAACTTTCTCGCCGGTTTCTAATCGGCAGGTGAAGAAAAACACGGTAGCCGACGTGGTGGAGTGTGCCACCTCTTATGCTGAAGGCACTCGACTCGCATTGGTGATTAAGATTTCTCTGCCTGAGGGACGCTCGTTTGCCACTCAGTTGGATATATATAAGCATGAGGGCTTTTCGCGCCTTGAGTGTGGTGGCGCTTTCGTGCAAATCGACGAGGCATTGAAGATGCTTGACAAGTATAATGCCGATAATAGTAACCTCTTGATTGACCGACTTTCCGCCGCCAACGACACCGACACTATCAGTCGCCTCACTGACTCTGTAGAAACCGCTTTCAATGAGGGCAACAATCAGTGTATGCTCTTGGCATGGACCGACAGTGGCATTGTGAGTCGCGAGTTTTCAAAGCGTTTTGAGGAAGACGGTATGACCTTTGTCGAACCCTCCGAACACCTTTTTAATTTCAATAATCCCTATGGTGCTTGTCCTATGTGTGAGGGATTTGGCAAGGTGATGGGTATTGATGAAAATCTTGTTATCCCCAACAAAGCATTGTCAATCTATGACGATGCCGTGGTGTGTTGGCGAGGCGACAAGATGAGCGAGTGGAAGAGAGAATTTATATATCGTGCGTCACGCTACAATTTCCCCATACATCGCCCCTATTATATGCTCACCGATGAGCAGAGAGCATTGTTGTGGCGAGGTAAGGAAGGCGAGATTGCCGGTATTGATGATTTCTTCAAAATGGTGAGCGAAAACCAATACAAGATACAATATCGGGTGATGATGGCTCGCTACCGTGGCAAGACGGTGTGTCCGGAATGTGGGGGCAGTAGATTGCGAAAAGACGCTTTAT
The DNA here is from genome assembly GCA_004561555.1 of bacterium. Taxonomy (GTDB): domain Bacteria; phylum Bacteroidota; class Bacteroidia; order Bacteroidales; family Muribaculaceae; genus Limisoma. Next base: position 15,012 of record SFVH01000006.1, on the reverse strand, counting down.
ATGTGAAAATTGCTGATAAGACCATTACCGATGTGGTGCAAATGTCGATAGCCGACCTCAAGCAATGGTTTGCCTCGCTGGTTTTTACTGAAGCTGAGCAAGCACTTGCACGTCGCTTGCTCACCGAAATACGCACCCGCATCAAGTATCTGTCGGATGTGGGTTTAGACTATCTCACCCTTGACCGATTATCGTCGACGCTCTCCGGTGGCGAAAGTCAGCGCATTAATCTTGCCACATCGCTCGGTAGTAACCTTGTAGGGTCGCTATATATCCTCGATGAGCCAAGCATCGGCTTGCATCCTCGCGACACCGAACGCTTGATTTCGGTGCTTCGCAATCTTCAACGCCTTGGCAATACCGTGATTGTGGTGGAGCATGATGAGGAGATAATGCGCGCTGCCGACTATATAATTGACATCGGCCCGCAAGCAGGCAGACTCGGTGGTGAAGTAGTGTATCAAGGACCTCCCGAAGGTTTGGATGAAGCTGAGAATAGCTACACTGCCAAATATCTCACCGGCAAGCTAACCATCCCCGTGCCCAAACTGAGGCGTAAATCAAACAACTATATAGAAATTCTTGGTGCGGCACAAAACAATCTGCGCGGTGTGGATGTGCGTTTCCCTTTGGGGGTAATGACTGCCGTCACCGGGGTGAGTGGCTCCGGAAAGTCTACTCTTGTGCGCGACATTCTCTATAATGCTATGTTGCGTCATCTTTGTGAGCCTTGCGACAATGTAGGTGCTTATAATGCTTTTCAAGGCGATTTACAACTTATTGAAGGAGTGGATTTTGTCGACCAGAATCCTATCGGAAAGTCGTCGCGGAGCAATGCTGCAACCTATCTTAAGGCTTTTGATGAAATACGTCGTCTCTTTGCCGAGCAACAAGCGGCTAAACAGATGGGCTTTGATGCCGGATATTTCTCTTACAACACTGATGGCGGTAGATGTGAGGAATGTAAGGGCGATGGTACGATAACGATTGAGATGCAATTTATGGCAGATATCACTCTGACTTGTGAGAGCTGTCACGGGAAGAGGTATAAGCAGGAAGTGCTCGACATTGAATATCGAGGGAAAAATATCTTCGATGTGCTTGATATGACAATCAATCAAGCGGTAGAATTTTTCTCGGAAGTGAAAGGTGCCACTGAGCAACGCATTGTCAAGCGACTGCTGCCGCTGCAAGAAGTGGGGCTGGGATATATCAAGCTCGGGCAGTCGTCGTCGACCCTTTCCGGAGGTGAAAATCAGCGCATAAAGCTTGCTTACTATCTTAGTCAAGAGAAGCAACGCCCCACGTTGTTTATTTTTGATGAACCCACCACCGGCTTGCATTTCCACGACATTCGTACTCTCTTGAAATCATTCAACAGACTCATCGAAAGCGGTCACACCGTAGTGGTCATTGAGCATAACCTCGATGTCATCAAGTGTGCCGACTATGTGATAGATATGGGCCCCGAAGGTGGTGATGCCGGCGGCAAGGTGGTTTGTGCAGGTACTCCCGAAGACATTATGGCTTGCCCGCAAAGCCTTACGGGTATCGCTCTGAAAAAAAGCCTCAGAAACGATTAGTTTTTATGAGGTGAATATCGCTAATGCCCGTGCGTGCCGATAAGTAGTCGGTGAGCTTCTTCTCTTGTTCGGATGAGAGGTTGTTGCGAAGCGTTATGATTGCCACGTTGATAGTGTCGTAAGAAATAGAGTCGCCACTGAGGGCAAACACCTCGTCGTTTAAAGATATAGCTTCTACTTGTGGAAATATCACTTGCAACTCGTGGATTAGCTTTGTCGATAGCGCTTTGGCGTCGTCGTTGTGTTGCAAAAGCCGCTGTAGAGAGTCGATTGTTGCCGCCTGGTTTTCAATCTTATGCTGATTGCTTGTATAAATGTCGCGAAACATTTGAGAGGATAGTTTGTTGATGTCCACTTCCCCTTGCTTATACCCTTGATTAATAACCAATTTTGCTCCTCCGAGATTGGCATCGTGGAGCTTGGCATACATTGCCGATTTCAAAGAGTCGAGAGGGAGGTTATCGCCTATGAGCGACACGGTGATTACTCTTTCGCCGTCGATAATTTCTGCCGAGCGGCGCAACACTTGAGTATTGGGAAACGAGAACTCTCTATCAACAAAGGCATTAGCTTCAGTGATAAACCGTTGCTCTCTAATCATTGAGATAGTGAGAAAAATGCTTGGTATGATTGTCAATATCGAGATAGCATATACTGTGCGAGATACCCTCTTATATGTGCGAAGGTCGTCAATCTGTATTTTGGGGAATTTAAATACTCTTACACCTATTGCCGTTGCTATTCCGATAAATATGGAGTTGATAAGAAACAGATAGAATGCTCCGAGAAAAAATGAAAATTGTAGTGTTGCAAGTCCATATCCGGCTGTACATAATGGTGGCATCAAGGCAGTAGCTATAGCCACTCCCGGTATAACATTACCCTTGTGGCGCGACGACACTCCCAAGATGCCGGCACAACCACCAAAAAAGGCTATCAGCACATCATAGATGGTAGGGGAGGTGCGTGCCAACAGTTCCGAACGCTCGTCGTTGAGCGGAGAGAGCACAAAATACAGCGTTGAAGCAAGGATGCTGAACAATGCCGCCATTGCGAGGTTGCGAAACGACCGCTTTATCAATGAGTAGTCGTGGATGCCTACTCCCAACCCCATACCCATAATCGGTCCCATTAATGGGGAGATGAGCATAGCTCCGATAATCACTGCCGCCGAATTGACATTTAATCCTAATGATGCAATAAACATTGCAATGATAAGGATGATAATGTTTGTTCCCTTAAACGACACTCCGTTTCGGATGTCCTCCATTACGGTTTGCTTATCCTCCAATTCGGTCGACATATCGAAATAGTTGCGAAAGTAAGCCTTAATTTTTTCAGAAAAAGATTTTATCGACATACTTGTGCTATTTTATTTCTTTTTTTAGATTATTCGTGCTACACCATAATAAAGTCCCGACTATCTTTATTAGCTCACCTTGTGTCTATACTATTGATTTTCGAGAAGAAACCGCTCTGCATCGAGGGCAGCCTTGCAGCCTTGACCGGCAGATGTCACTGCTTGACGATAATGCGGGTCGGCTACATCTCCGGCAGCAAATACCCCCGGGATGTTAGTGGCGGTAGAGTGACCTTGAGTGACTATATACCCTCCCTCATCAAGGGTGATTTGATTATTGAGAAACTCGGTGTTGGGCTTATGTCCGATGCCCAAGAAGAAGCCGTCGATATCTATGCTGAACAGTTCTTCTTTGTCTGTGCCTTTAAACCTTACGAGATTGGCACCTTGCACTTTGCCGTCGCCGAAAAGCGAAACGGTGTTGGTGTTAAAGAGCACCTCAATCTTGGGATTATCCATCACTCTTTGTTGCATCACTTTAGAGGCGCGAAGATAGTCTTTTCTTACTATCATATACACCTTAGCGGCAAGATTGCTCAGATAGGTTGCTTCTTCGCAAGCGGTGTCGCCACCACCCACCACGGCTACCACCTTTTTGCGATAGAAAAAACCATCGCAAGTGGCGCATGCCGACACTCCTCGTCCGGCGTATGTCTTTTCGTCATTAATACCTAAATATTTTGCTGAGGCTCCGGTGGCAATAATCACAGTCTTTGCCTCATATTCATTGCCACTATCATCTACAGCAATGAAGGGGCGAGCGGAGAAGTCGATTTTCTCAATAATACCCTCGTTTACCACCGCTCCGAAACGCTCCGCTTGTTGGCGCAATTCGTCCATCATTTCCGAGCCGGTGATGCCTTCCGGGTAGCCGGGAAAGTTTTCTATCTCAGTTGTAGTAGTGAGCTGTCCTCCGGGAAGCACTCCCTCAATAACGATAGGGTTGAGATTAGCGCGCGAAGCATATATTGCAGCGGTATAGCCTGCGGGACCGGAGCCGATAATCAAGCAGTTGGTGTGGATAGTAGCCATATTTTTATAGTATTTGAAGTTTTTATCTTAAGTCGACGATAGGAGTGCCTGCCGGCACATGTGCTTTATTAAAAACAAACGTAGAGGCAGGAAAGTTGCGGTTTGTGAGATAGTTGGAAAGGGTGATTGTGAGACGAGTGCGGTCTTTCATCACAAACACTATCGATGTGGGAAGATTGTTTTTCCCGGTAGTAATCAAGATGCTTGAATAGTCGCTTGATTTGCCTTTTTTGGGCACCAATTTTATTTGTGATGCTTTTGGCACTGAGGCTGTAAACCCCGACTGAAAACTGCTGATGATTGCCATCGGATTAACCACTTGCAGCTCTTCTTTTGTAGGCTCCATAATTGCAACTTCGGCGCTGATAGTTGAGTAGCTCCACTGAGTTTTGCCGTCATACCAACACACCATATTGTCGGCAGTCATACAAAATTTGTTGCCTTGCATAGCAATTTTGCCTTTGTATTTTCCGTCGGTTGATGAAATCACATAATCCACAGAGATGCCTTTTGAAGCTTTGTAGGTGTTTATCACCTTGTTGAGAGCGTCTCCTCCGGCATTAGCAAAAGCCGACAACATTACGCCCACAATGGCAATGACACTCAATAAAAATCTTTTCATGACGAATAACTAACTGTTAATCAATGATTGCAACGACTGCGGGTCCATAAGCACCAATCTCGGCTTTCCGCCTTGTGCAGCGCTAACCACTCCGGATGCTTCCAGCTGGTCCATAATCCTTCCGGCACGATTGTAGCCTATAGAGTAGCGTCGTTGAAGAGATGAAGTTGAGGGATTGACCTCGCCGTTGACCACAGCCATTGCCACTTCCTCAAACATAGAGTCGCGATCCGAGGGATTGAATGAGCCTGAGGGTGTTGAGCTGTCGTCGATATCTTCCTTCGGTTCCGGTAGGATGTAAGCATCGTCATATCCCACTTGTTTATGCACATAATTGACTATGCCTTCCACTTCGGGGGTGTCGACAAAGGCGCATTGCACGCGAGTGATTTCGCTGTTGTAGCTGATGAGCATATCTCCGCGTCCAATGAGTTGCTGCGCTCCGGAGCGGTCGAGGATGGTGCGGGAGTCGACCATTTGAGCCACACGGAATGCTATACGCCCCGGGCAGTTGGCTTTAATAACACCGGTAATGATGTCGGTTGAAGGGCGTTGTGTGGCGAGAATCATGTGGATGCCCACAGCACGAGCTTTTTGGGTGATACGCGCTATCGGTACCTCCACTTCTTTACGCCCGATATTCATAATCAAGTCGGCGAGCTCATCGATAACCACCACGATGTAGGGCATAAATCGATGCCCCTTTTCCGGATTCAGACGTCGAGCAATAAATTTCTCGTTATATTCTTTGATATTTCTCACATTGGCATCGCGAAGCAACACAAGTCGATTTTCCATCTCAGCCACAAGGGAGCGGAGTGTGTTCACAGCTTTGTGCATATCTGTGATAATAGCATCTTCCTCGCCCTCCATCTTTGCAAGATAGTGATTTTCGAGCCCTTCATAGATGCTGAATTCCACCATCTTAGGGTCGACCATTACAAATTTTAATTGCGAGGGATGCTTCTTGTAGAGCAATGAAGTGACAATGGCATTTAATCCCACCGACTTGCCTTGTCCGGTGGCACCTGCCACAAGAATGTGGGGCATCTTTGCAAGGTCAGCCACATAAACATCGTTGCTGATGGTGCATCCCAATGCTATCGGGAGCTCATATTTACAGTCTTGAAACTTTTTTGACTCGATTACCGACCTCATCGACACCGTGCGCTTGTCTTTATTAGGCACCTCAATGCCGATAGTACCTTTTCCCGGAATAGGCGCTATGATACGGATGCCTAAAGCTGCCAAGCTCAAAGCTATATCGTCTTCCAATCCTTTGATTTTTGAAATGCGCACCCCTTCAGCAGGAATAATCTCGTAGAGGGTAACCGTCGGACCCACACACACTTCAATGCTGCGGATGGTGATGCCATAGTCGCCGAGAGTTTTAGTGATGCGTTCTTTATTTTCTTCTTGTTCTTCAACATCCACACTCTTTCCTTCGTTTGACACTTCTTGTAGTAGCGACACCGGTGGAAATTTAAATCTTGACAATTCGGCAGTAGGGTCAAACGGCTTTACAGCCACCTCTTCTGCTTTTTCAATTTCGTTAATTGTAGCCACCACTTGTGTTTGAGTTTCAGCTATATCATGCTCATTGTCATCGTTTAGATTATCTTCGAGTGGCGATTGCTCTTCGGGCTCAACTATCGTCTCCGGCTCGACAACAATTTGCGATTGGCTACTTGAGCTATTTGAAGCATCATGTCCGCCGAAATGAATATCCGGCTCCGTAACCGACTTTTTCTTGGGAGTGTTGTTGTCGTCATTCATTTTTGTGGCTTCCGCTTCGTCAAAAGTGTTGCGACGCTCTTCTTCTTCGCGATGGCGACGTTCCAGGCGTGCCAATCGATAGTTTGCCAACATCTCGTTAAATCGCCCATACCAGCGGCGTAATGAATTGATAGTTAATGCGATAAGCATGACTATAAGGATGATGTTAAAGGCAATACAACCAAATACACCTGCCACACTGTTGATAAATGCATTAATGTGGTGTCCGTGAGCACCTCCAATGTAGAAGAAAGAGTCAGACTCAGACATCTCGCCAATGAAGCCTATTACACTGGAGAGGGTAATCATACCTACACAGGAGATGAGCACCGTCGAAGTGACACGATATTTGAATTTGCCGATAAGCTTTAACCCGAGGGCGGCAATCATATAAATCAAGCAAAATGCTCCGATGCCAAAACCTTTGTTAAAAAATAATTCTGCCAAGGCAGCTCCTAACGGACCGCCGAAATTTTTTATCTCTCCCGAATCGGCATTGTCGAGCACCCCGTTTGCCTCCACGGCACTTTGGTCGGCAGCTCCATTAGACAAATAAGATATGCCGCTGATAAGGAGAAATCCGGCAAACAATATCATTATTGTTGATAGTACGACGCGTAACCGGCTATCTGCAAAAAATGAAATCAACCGATTTTCTCCGTCTTCATTTTTGTTAGTATTTCCGGAGGCGCTACGTTTAGGCTTATCACTATCTGAAGAATTGTCAATCACCACATCTTCTTCTTTTTCCTTTTCCCGATATTCCGGTCCGTTATATTGGTCTACTTTTAATGCCACAATCAAAAAATTTTTACTAATGCAAAGATAATAATTATATATCATATTTCAGTCTCATCATTTCCCTTATTTGCTCCAGAAAGAGCGAGTGAAAAGAATAATGATGGTGAAAAATTCCAAGCGTCCCACAAGCATCAATGCCGACAATACCCATTTGCCGAGCACGCTGATTGATGCAAAGCTACTGCCGGTGAATCCAAATCCCAAACCGTTGTTGCTCACACATGACACCGAGGCAAACATGGAGTCGAACATTGGTATGCCCGACAACGATAGTAATACCGACCCTATGAGGAAGAATATCACATATAATGCCATAAAGGCGATTACCTTGACAATAATTTCGTTGTTTACGATTTTGCCGTTGATGCGCACCGGTGTGATTGTATTGGGAAACAACACTCGATATAATTCGTTTCGCAAAGTTTTGCAAATCAGCACTATGCGGTCGATTTTGATGCCACCGGTGGTGCTTCCTGCACATGCGCCCATAGCCATTAGCACTATCACAATCACCATTGAGCCGTGATGCCATAGATTGATGTCGGTGGCATTAAATCCCGACGACGTGAGGGCGGAAACGATTTGAAAAGGGATGTCGACAATGAGCCTTGACAACGGTTCGTCGCTTTGGAAATATTCTATTGTTCCGATGATAATGACAGCTATAACAATAACAAAAAGATAGTAGCGCACAACATCACTCTTAATCAGTGATTTAATGTCGCCCTTCGAAATGCGGTAGATAAGAGTGAAGCTGATGCCGGCAAGAAACATAAACACACACATAACAATCTTCACATAGTTGGAGTCAAATCCGATTACGCTGGCATTTTTGGTGGAAAAGCCACCGGTGGCTATTGTCGACATCCCTTGACAAAGAGCGTCAAACCAATCCATCGGACCTATCCATAACAACAGTATCAGCACAATGTTGAGCGCAGTATAAATTGACCAAAGTGTTTTCGCCGTATGGCTTACACGCGGACGAATTTTTTCGTGAGTGAGTCCGGTCACTTCAGCATTAAACAGCTGCAGCCCGCTTTGCTTGTTAAGCATTGGAATGACAGCAAGGGTAAAGAGGATGATACCCATACCACCGATAAAGTGGGTGATTGCTCGCCACAAAAGGATGCCATGGCTTTGCGATTCAATTTCCGAGATTACTGATGCTCCGGTAGTGGTCAAGCCCGACATCGTCTCAAAAAAGGCATCTTCAAGTGGTAGTTTGCAAGGCTCAAGCAGAAACGGTATCATGCCAAATATGGAAAAAACTACCCATGTCAGTCCGGTGAGAAGGAAGCCCTCGCGCTTCCCCATATCGCGGTTGCGTATAGGTATCATAAATGCGAGGCTACCACAACCTGCAGTTATGGCAAGGGTGATAGCAAAGGCTTTCACCGTGTCGATTTCTCCATATCCCCAACTCACAAACAGCGGCGGTAGCATAAACACCGCTTCAATGAGCAATAGCAAGCCGAGAAGTTTGAATATTATCGGTAGATTTACTATGTTGCGTTTTGCAAAAATCATTATTAATGAAACATTTTCTCGATTTTATGGATTGCTCCGGAGAGCACAAACACAAGTACATGGTCGCCGGGTTGTATCTGCGTATTACCATTTACAAGCATCCCTTTACCATTGCGTATCAGTCCGCCAATAGTCATATCGTGTGATAAGTTAAGGTCTTTTACCGGGGCTTTGGTTATCTTCGATTTCTCTCCGGCAGTGATTTCCGCTACATCGGCATCTGCTAATGCCAAACATTTTGCGTTGGAAGAGTCGGAGTCAAGGAGTATTTGGAAAATTTTGCTCGATGCCAAGAGTTTTTTGTTGATTATCGTGCCGATATTGAGGTTTTCGGCTTCTGCGATAAATTGAATGTTTTCCACTTCGGCAATCGTTTTCCATACCCCGAATTCTTTTGCCGTGAGACAAGCAAGGATGTTGGTCTCAGAGCTGTCGGTGAGTGCGATAAATGCATCATAATCGCTGATGCCCTCGTCGCGGAGCAATTCGATGTCACGACCATCTCCGTTGACCACCGAGCAATAGTCGGGCACTTTCTCAATGAGCTTATAGCACTTCTCACGGTCGCTTTCCAAAAACTTTATATGATAAGAGTCGTCGAGCATATTTGCCAATTGCACACCGATGCGGCTACCACCCATAATGAGGATGCGTTTCATTGATTTGTTTTTCTTCCCGCAAATATCCATTATGTAGTCGATGCTGTCGCGACGGAAGATGAAATATGCAATATCATTGACTTCCAGGTGGTCATCGCCTCGAGGTATGATTGTCTCATGGCGACGACGGATGGCACAAATGTGGAATGGATGGCCTCCGATAGCAACATCTTTAAGTTTCATACCCACGATTGAGGCGTTTTCGCGTAGCTTGATACCACTGAGGATTAGTTCTCCGTTATAAAGTTCAAACCAATTTCTTACCCACCCATGTTTCAGCGCTGTGATAATCTCTTCGGAAGCAAAATTTTCCGGATAGATGAGGTCGTCAACCCCCATTTCCAGAAAATACTTTTTGTATTCTGCTTTTAGAAATTCGTAGTTGTCGATGCGTGCTACAGTCTTTTTCGCTCCCAACTTTTTTGCAAACGTGCAAGCCACGATGTTGCGTGTCTCAAACGGAGTGACTGCAATAAAAAGGTCGCAATTATTGACTTTAGCTTTTTTTAAAGTCTTAAATGCTGTGGGGCTACCGGTGAGTGTCATTAAGTTGTAGTTGGCATCCATAGCGAGCAGTCGGCTCTCATCGGCATCGATAAGAATGATGTCGAGTCCCTCTTTCGAGAGGAGTTTCGCTAAGTGGGTGCCCACTTCTCCGGCTCCGGCAATAACGATTTTCATTGTCTATCTTTCTTAAATTCTTCAACAATCAATTGCAAAATAGTTTGCTCGTTGATACCACATTCTGCATATAATTCTTCAGGAGACCCTTGCTTGATGAAGCGGTCGGGTATACCTATCTTACGTACGGTGATATTGGCACCGTGAGTGCTCATCCAAGCTGCCACTGCCGTTCCCATACCTCCTGTTATTGTGCCGTCTTCTACTGTGATAACGGTTTTATAGCGTTCAGCCACTTCTTGGAGAATATCACAATCAAGCGGTTTGAGGTATATCATGTCATAGTGGGCTACTTGATAGCCCAATTCTTTTGCTTGAGCCACTGCTTTTGCTACCTCATTACCTATCGGACCAATTGATAGCACTGCCACCACCTCACCTTCGTTGAGTTTTCTGCCTTTACCTATGGGGAGAATATGCATTTCCGTTTGCCAATTTTTTTCGGGGGCTTTGCCTCGCGGGTAGCGAATGGCAAACGGACCATTGTTGCCGTATTGCGCCGTAAACATCAAATTGCGAAGGTCAGCAGCATTAATGGGCGAGGCTACAGTCATATTGGGCACGCATTGTAGATATGCAAGGTCGAATGCTCCATGATGGGTGACGCCATCTTCGCCAACAAGTCCGGCACGGTCAATGCAAAACGTCACCGGAAGGTTTTGGATAGCTACGTCGTGGATGATTTCGTCAAAGCCTCGTTGCAAGAATGTGGAATAGATACAGCAATACGGACGTGTGCCGTCTTTTGCCAATCCGGCGGAAAAGGTCACGGCATGACCTTCGGAGATGCCTACATCGAATGTGCGTGTGGGAAAACGTTCTTGCATAAAGGTCAAGGAGCATCCTGTGGGCATTGCCGCTGTAATCCCAACGATGGAGGGGTCTTGTTCGGCAAGTTCTACGAGAGTTTTGCCAAACACATCTTGGAATTTCGGGCGACCATCGTCTTTCCCTTTGATTATTTCACCGGTGTCTTTGTTAAATTTCCCGGGAGCATGCCAAAGACATGGGTCGGCTTCTGCCGGTGCATATCCTTTGCCCTTAATAGTGCGAAGGTGAAGCAATATTGGTCCGTCCATCCTCTTAATGTCGGAAAACACTCTGACCAATCTTATCACGTCGTGACCGTCATACGGACCAAGATAGCGAATGTTCAAACCCTCAAAGATATTTTGTTGACGAGAGATGAGCGATTTCAAACTGTTGTTGAAGCGCAATATTATGCCGCGATGACGCTCTGTGATGAGGTGTAGCTTTCTCAATAATCTGTAGGTCTTGTAGCGGAAAGTGTTATAGCTTTTGGATGTCGTGATGTTTACAAGATACTTATTGAGCGAACCCACATTGTTGGCAATTGCCATGTCGTTGTCGTTGAGCACAATGAGCAAGTTGCTTTTGCTTGCTGCCGCATTATTCAATCCTTCAAATGCCAATCCCCCGGCTATCGAAGCATCTCCGATTACGGCAATAACATTGCGTCGTTTTTCTCCTTTCAGACGTGAAGAAATAGCCATGCCGAGAGCTGCAGAAATGGAATTGGAAGCATGACCGGCTATAAAGCAATCATATTCGCTCTCTGAAGGATTGGGGAAGCCACTGAGACCATGATATTTCCTGTTGGTGGAGAATTTATCGCGTCTGCCGGTAAGAATTTTGTGGGCATATGCTTGATGTCCTACGTCCCACACAATCCGGTCATAAGGTGTGTCAAACACATAATGTAGAGCCACTGTGATTTCAATGGCTCCCATGCTCGATGCAAAGTGCCCCGGATTTTCCGACAACTCATCAATAAGAAATTCTCGCAACTCGGAGCATACCTGCGGTAATTGTTGCACATCAAGCGCACGCAAGTCGGCAGGACTATTTATAGTGGTCAGTAGTGGATATTTATTTGTTTTCTTTTCCACGTTTGTATTTTTTATATATGGGTACAAATACTACTATTCCTGAGGCTATGATGGCAAATACTACACGAAAGTCAATCACCGCACTCCTTGTGATTAAAATATAACACAAGGCAAGCCATAATAATGCAACGCATACTACTCGGAATATGTTGTATTTATTCATTGTCCTAAAAACATCGTTTGTTTACATCTTGCAAACTTACAAAAAATGGGAGAAATGACAAAGGATTATTTTTTAAAATCCGTGTTTGCTCTTATGTTCATTTTGTTTTTCGCTCAGCTTGCACTATTTTTGGATAAAACAGGCTGTGCTTCGGCAAAACAAAATTGAATAAATTCATTTTGTTTTTCGCTCAGCTTGCACTATTTTTGCAATAACAAAACAATGAGTTATGAAATATCTGAATTGGTTTTTATATGTAGGATTGCTTTTGGTAAGTTCTGCGACAACAGCCCATGGGGCTATTTCTTTGAGAGATTGTGCTTTATCTGCTTCGCCGGCTGCTCCTGAGCCTATTGTCTCAGAAGCGTCGGGAGCAACCTATCTTCGTTTGTCGGCCGACGGTAAGAATGTGGAGCGGTGCGACTATCGTTCCGGCAAGCTCTTAGACACTGTTATGTCGACTGCCTCGTTGCGCGATTGTGATGTCAAGACTTGGGACGGGTTTTCTATCTCACCGACAGGTAAGTATCTTTTACTTTGGACCGGTACGGAAAAAATTTATCGTCACATGTTTCGTGCCTACTATTACGTCTATGATATTTCTCGAGGAAATATCAAGCCGTTGTCAAATGGCGGGAAGCAGCAAGCGGCGCAATTCTCGCCCGATAGCCGAATGGTGGCATTTGTTCGCGACAACAATATTTATCTGGCAAAACTTGATTATGGCACAGAGGTGGCTGTGACTACCGACGGTAAACTTAACGAAGTAATCAATGGCACTCCAGACTGGGTCTATCATGAGGAGTTTGGCATGATTAGCAGCATCACTTTTTCTCCCGACAGCCAAATGCTGGCATTTATTAAATGGGACGAAAAAGAAGTGAAGATGTATGATATCCAACTATATCGAGGCATGTGTTCTCATAAAGATGAATACACCTACTATCCCGGACAATTCAGCTATAAGTATCCTATGGCGGGCGAAACCCATTCTTCGGTTAAGGTGATTAGCTACGACATTGATAATCGCCAACTTAAGCAATTAAATGTGCCCCTTGACTATGATGGGTATGTGTGCAAAATCGAATTTGGTAACACCCCCGACCGATTGATGGTCAACACTCTTAACCGTAATCAAACCGACCTCCGACTGTATGCCGTCAATCCCCGTTCAGCAATTGCCAAACAAGTGTATGCCGACAAAACATCATCGTGGATAGACCCGCATGTCACGTCGATGACTCGCTATTATTCAGATTCATTTATCGTGGCAAGTGAGCGTGACGGTCATTGTCATCTATATCAATATTCTAATGCCGGAAGTCTTATGAAGCAAGTCACTAAAGGTGATTGGGATGTGACAGATTTTTATGGCTATGACCCCGCAACAATGCGCTATTATTTCCAATCCACAAAAAATGGCGCAATTAATCGTACCGTATCGGTATATGATGCGAAAAAGGCTGTTATAACCGACCTTACTCCTTCTGCCGGATGGGCAACTGCCTCTTTCAACAGCACTCTGTCTTACTTCATTTGTAACTTCTCTGATGCTACTACTCCGAATGTTTACACTCTTTGTGATAGCAAGGGGAAAAATATACGCACAATCATTGATAATGCATCGTATAAGAGTAAATGGCAGGAAGCACCCAAAAAGGAATTTTTTACCATGCAGAGCGATGGGTATACCCTTAATGGTTATATGTTGAAGCCTAATGACTTTGAGCCATCGCATAAGTATCCTGTGATAATGTATCAATACTCCGGTCCGCAATCTCAACTCGTCTGCAACAAGTGGAATATGGAATGGCTTAACTATGTAGCTACTCAGGGATATATCGTGATGTGTGTAGATGGAAGAGGCACCGGCGGACGCGGTAAGGATTTCGCCGCTTTGGTGTATAAACAATTAGGATATTATGAAACTATCGACCAGCTGGCTGCAGCTCGCTATGCTGCGTCGTTGCCCTATGTAGATGCTGACCGTATCGGTATTTTCGGATGGAGCTATGGCGGGTATATGACGATTATGGCAATGACTGAGAAAGGAAATCCTTATAAGGCCGGGGTTGCTGTCGCTCCCGTCACTGACTGGCGTATGTATGATTGTATTTACACTGAGAGGTTTATGCTCTCTCCTCAGCAAAACGCTATAGGGTATGATTCTGCCTCAACTCTTAATCGAGTGAAAAATCTCTCCGGTAATCTTCTTATTGTGTCGGGTACTGCCGACGATAATGTGCATATTAATAACACCTATGAGTTTGTGTCGCATGCCACTGAAGAAGATGTGCTTGTCGATATGATGATTTACCCGAATAAGGACCATCATATTAACGGCTGCTCTATGAGGTATTCGCTCTACAAAAAACTCCTTGACTATTTCAATCGAAATCTTTAAGCATTTCATTTATGCTACAGCAACAATCAAATAAATGCAATTGGTCGATTTTTGCTATATGGAAAGACTACGCTATTGGGTCGATTGCCATAGCAATAGTTCCGGCTTTATGTGCATTTATTCCCCTAAATGCTTTGCCGGTAGTGTTGTTGGGATTGTCGTTGGGCTTGTTTTCTTATGTGCGCTATTGTAAAGTGAACCATAGGGGTCTATGTGCTATTATCCCATATCTTGCCGGTAGAGCTATGTTGTGTTTCACTTTTGTGAGTCTTGTTTTGTCGATTGTGAATATTCATGCGGATATTGTTTATCAAGTACATCCTATAACCTATATATATGCCCTTTTTTGGGTGGTAGTCTATATTATGTCGCGACGCAAATGGCATAATACTTTTTGTTTGGGGTGTATTCTCACCAATGGCACTCCGCAAGAGCGTATGCTTCTTGGTCACAATAATTTGCATGAGACGGATTATCTATATCGACATTTG
>SFVH01000074.1 GCA_004561555.1 bacterium | reverse complement strand
AGCCCGCTCTGTATTTCGAAGAGTATGAGCTGTCAAGCTCGATAGCAGGCAATTGCGGCAACAAGCTGTTTCAGGACAAGATTTATGCAGGCAACTACACAAGCTGCAAAGTAGACGCAGGCGGCGGCGACTTCCTGTTCTTAGACTCGGCGATCGGCTGCAACACCCACCCCGGCGCAGACGGTGACCTGTACTGCTACCAGGTCCCGTCGACCAACGAAATGCTCTTTAACTCATAAAGCAAACGAAATACCGAGACTCGGCAAAGCCGGACGATACGTTTTGTACCGTCCGGCTTTTTTGCTGCAATAGAATAGTCGACTGGAAAACTATGCAAACCGCACAACTTGTTGACATTTTTCACAAACTTTTATTAGCAAAAAGTGGTGACAAGACACAAACAAAATATGGCATAAATTTTACATACGAGACATCTTTGTAAAATGTACTGATTTTAGACCAAAAATTACACAGTTGCGGCAAAAGTGTTCTGGAACAGATAAGTTAAACAGATTTTAACAGTTATTATGTAAATTTGTCAAAATGCACAAGCTTGTCAAAACAAAAGATTAACAAAATGTTGAAATTAAAAATAGCTGATGGTATTCTATAATCAATAATGGTAGAACTATGGGCGGATTCTGCCCGTATGACGACGTGCGGCTACTGTCGGGGGGACTCGGCTAAGCTGATTTTTAACGGCCGCACCTGTCATATGGTGGAATTGAAACTAACGGCAACCGTCCGCACTTCTGCCGACAGGCTTCGCCCTTATCCGAGCGGAAGTGAGGATATAATTGTTGCGGAGTCAAGCGGCACTCTATTTAGCGATTTAATCAGAGAGGAGTTTTACAAATGAGAACTGCGAAACGTGCATTGTCGCTGCTGCTTTGCGTCATCATGGTAATCTCACTTATGACGATTATTCCCGTGACGGCGTTCGAAGCGAATGCAGCGTCATACAATGCAGACGAAGTACAGGCGCAGACGGTGTCGGGACAGCAATTCAAGATCCCGAATGTTTGGTCTGCGAGGAGGAGTATAGAGTCCGGCAAGACTTACACGATAAGCTGGCTCAGAGGCAATACCGCCCGCCTGCTCACTCTTAACGGAAACGAACCCTACTGGCGTGATCAGACCGTCATAAAGGGAACGTCCGGTATGCCTTATTACTTCAATGCGTCCGCAAACGCAAATGAGCTGTGGACGACGAGCCGTGACGGCGGATGGTACTGGCAGAATAATTCCAACAACTACTACCTCTGCTTTAACTACACCGGTGCAATTACGGGTCTGCACGACACTTTCCGTATAAGCGGTCAGTCGAGCAAGCCGAAGAATGACGGCACCCTCAGCGGCTGGTACACCTTTAAGGATGTAAGCACGAAGAATGCGGTTACGGGTGAGACGAGACTGTATTACGGCGGCGATGCATCCGATAAGGTCATGTCCTTCTATACGCAGGGTAACTACTGGACTGCGATCAACACCGATGGTGGTTTGAAAAACTACGCCACGAACACCTATATGTTCCAAAAGCAGAATCTGACGGTCGGTATCGGCATAGCAGGACCGAGTCAGGTTCTTTACGGCGGCACAGTTCAGTACAAGTTCAATATGTGGGACGACCTTGGAAGCCCGAACAGTGCTTCTCACCGTGCAGTGGGCAGCACGGCTGCAAATGCTAATTATTCCGGCTATACCTACGGCACTAACCGCAGCGTCACTTGGTCGACAAACGATCCAAACATTGCAACGATTGACGCAAACGGTGTGCTTACCACGAAAGCAAACGGCGACGTAACGATCACCTGCCGCTTTAAGTGGACGGATAACGGCGTGGACTATGAGCTTGTTACTTCCAAGAGCATTCACGTTATGAAGGCTGATGTGATCGGCACAACTATCGGAATGAGCGTTTGGCAGCATAGTGCACCGGTCACCGGTCAGCTTCATATTATCTCAAAGCAGGCACCTACTGCGACTAATGTGGCTGAATCACGTCCGTTTATTGCATCTGCAGGAGTTGACGCACGTCCCGGTACTCAGAACTATATTGTTCAGACACCGCCTGACGGGTCGGCTCCTTATGTGAGAGCCACTGTCTATGATGCCGCAAAATGGTCTCTCTCTGGAAATGACGGCAACTACAGATGGCACAATGTTAGTACCCCGGGAGACTTGGCTTGGTACTACACCGCAGCAGAAAACGATAAACTTAAAGTCATAGAAAAAGATGTCCGTGTAAGCGGTGGATTGGAAACGAATAAACGATGACAAAAATGACTCCAGAATATGGTTGACCATATACACTCCTGCGACCATCAATGTCTCTCTTGATGTTACTCCTGCAACCAACACGGGCCTCATCGGTGGCACCCAACAGCTCACAGCAAAGCCCTCTCAGAACTACCGTTACAACGGCGGCGGCAACTACATGTGGGTGTCGAGTAACCCCGACGTGGCAACAGTCGATGAATCCGGCAAAGTAACATACGTTTCCGAAGGTACGGCAACGATTACCTGCTACTACTATTGGACTGATGAACTGGACGGTAAGCTATACTGTATCTACGACACCGCAACTGTAAACGTCACCGGAGCATACACCATAAACTACGATGCAAACGGCGGCAGCGGCAACATGACATCGCAGATTGTTGCAAAGGGCAACAGCATTAAGCTCAATAGCTGCACCTTCACCGGACCCGGCACCCAGCCTAAGTTCATGGGCTGGAGTACCACTCCCGACGGAAAAATTGAGTATGCCAACGGTGCAACCATAAAGCCGACGAGGGACATGACCCTCTATGCAATTTGGGGATATGACGTCACCTTCAGCTCCAACGACTATTATGATGAAAATGATAAGACCCTTGTAAAAGACTGCTATCTTGCAACTATTACCGTCCGCAGAGACGGCGGCACGGTAATTTCAAATCAAGCTTTCTATCAATCGGCAACAAAGAATGGACAGAATGGACAAACAGGAGTTAACCACGCAAACTCCGAAATTGTCGGCTGGATGACAGGCAGAACGGGTGAGATCGCATATCCCGCAAACACGGGCAAACTTTCGCTTGACGGCCCGATCACGCTCCATGCTCAGTGGCAATACAACAACACGGACAATGCCCTTCTGACAAACGGAGAATACCCCGTGACCATCACCTGCATCGGACCGATCGACGGCAACTATCCCGCAGAGCCGGGTGTTGCACACGGCTACAACTGGCACTTTGTAAACCCGACTACCACTAACCCCATCAAGACGATAAACGGTCAGGGCTATACGCTCAGCACAAAAGCCGAGCCGTGGACCTTTACGACCGGAGCCAATGTCATTGATCCGAGCATATTCAGCAGCCCGGCGTTCCAGCACTCCATAAACGAGGGCGGTACTTGGGGCCTTGCAGGCAAGACCGTCGAGGGCGTGACCTACACTCCGAGACAGTACATAGCTCTGAACGACGATTTTTGGAATCAGCTCAGAGACCTCTTCCTCAGCGACCCTGCCCGCAACTACGGAATTGACGAGAAGGACTTTGACAACTACGAGCTGGTACCTTATGTTGTAAAGGTTCAGCACGGTACTTCACAGGGCTGGCACGTTGACTGCTATCTCAAGAGCAAGACGACCGTAAGCTACACCTACGACGTCGGTCTTAACCCCACCGAGTACATAATCACCGGCGGCATGCCCGAAGGCGGCACCGCAAATCAGGGCAGCTTCGTTGATGGAATTCCCG
>SFVH01000073.1 GCA_004561555.1 bacterium | reverse complement strand
TCGACTTCGGCCTGAAAGCGCTTGCCCATAATCTGAGGAAACTTGCCCAAGCTTGGGCAAAATCCTCTTTTTTTGACAAATTTTTGTCTTCAGGAACAGCGAAACAACTTTATACAAGCCCTTATATAAGCTTTTACCCCAAATTTATATCAGTAGTGGCAAATGCAGCCTAAATCTTCAGATTTTGTGTATAAAATAGAGACTGTCTAACTTTGGTTGTTAGACAGCCTCATTATTGCCTTTATTAAAGACAATAATGTGATAATCACATTATTGTCTCTTCTTACTAATCGACCAATTATCAGTCGTTTTGACTAATTATTATGTCATTGTGGGAGGTCTGAGAAGCAATTTAGAGCACCTCTTCCACCGGAGTGTAAGGAAGATTCCAGGCTTTAGCCACTCCTTCATACACCACTTTACCGTCAACCACGTTGAGCCCCAACCGCA
This sequence comes from bacterium, assembly GCA_004561555.1. Taxonomy (GTDB): domain Bacteria; phylum Bacteroidota; class Bacteroidia; order Bacteroidales; family Muribaculaceae; genus Limisoma. Next base: position 2,046 of record SFVH01000073.1, on the reverse strand, counting down.
GGTCGGCATACTTTCGGCATGCTTCTTTCCAACCCATATCGGCGAGTTTTACCGCATAGGGGATGGTAGCGTTGGTGAGAGCAAAAGTAGAAGTTCGCGCCACAGCACCGGGGATATTTGCCACGGCATAGTGCGTTATGCCGTCCACCTCATAGATGGGCTCTTGGTGGGTGGTGGGGTGAGAAGTTTCAAAGCAGCCACCTTGGTCGATAGCTACATCGACCATCACCGTTCCCGGCTTCAATAGAGCGAGCATATCGCGAGTGACAAGCTTCGGCGCCTTAGCTCCCGGGATAAGCACCGAGCCTATTACCAAGTCGGCATCTTTAAGTTCTTGGCGGATGTTATATTCGTTGCTCATAAGTGTCTTTACGTTTTTGGGCATGATGTCGGCAAGATAAGCCAAGCGTGGCAACGAGATGTCGGCGATAGTCACGTCGGCACCAATGCCTGCGGCGGTGCGTGCGGCAGCAGTGCCCACAACGCCGCCACCGATGACAAACACCTTTGCCGGCTTTACTCCCGGCACGCCACCAAGGAGCACACCCTTACCGCCGTGAGGCCGTTCGAGGAAGTACATGCCTTCTTGCACCGACATACGTCCTGCCACCTCCGACATCGGAATGAGCAACGGCAATGCATGGTCGGCGGTTTCCACCGTTTCATAAGCCAAGCACACCGCTCCGCTGTCAATCATTGCCTTTGTTAGCAGTTCGCAGCTTGCAAAATGCAAGTAGGTGAACAGCAGTTGCCCCTTTCTCACAAGCTTATATTCCGGCTCTATAGGCTCCTTTACCTTTATAATCATTTCCGCCTGAGCATAGACTTCTTCGATAGTGTCAATCATTTTTGCCCCTACGGCAACATAGTCGTCATCTGGAATGCCGCTGCCCAGTCCGGCAGTTTTTTGCACAATCACCGTGTGCCCGTGCTTTACAAGTTGTTGCACACCCGCCGGGGTCATTGACACTCGGTTTTCGTTGTTTTTAATCTCTTTAGGAATTCCGATAATCATAGCGATTTAAAAATTAAGTTAGACTATAAAAATAAGGCAGCCCCATAAGACAGCCACATAATCGAAAGAAGGATATAGGTGATTTCATGGCGCACGTTGTAGCATTTATATGCCAGGTAAGCACATAAAATAATGTACACCGGGAACACGAAAGCGAGGAAATCCAAGATGTCGTTGCTGTGAGAAAAATTAAAGCCGCTCATATACCAAGGCCATGCCACTACCGGCATGACGCTAATAATCACGGCAATAACCACCCCCATTGGTGTGCGTTTGGGTGGGTTATGTTGTCTTTTTTTGTGTCGATTCTTCATAATGAATAAAAGGTCGTACGGTTCGAAAAATGGTATATGCTTTTACAAAGTTATAAAAATGGAAATACATATAAAACAATTTTTACGGATTTTTTTTCGTCGATAATGTCCTTTTTTAGCTACTTTTGCAAAAATATAAAACTACTTATGGATAAAATCACAAAAGGAAAATATGTCGAGATGGCATACAAGATGTTTGAGCTCGACAATGAAGGAGAGGAATTGATGCTCGAAATGACCAAGGAGCAACCCGAACGCTTCGTGTTTGGCGACGAAGATAGTATGCTCCCTGCTATTTGCAATGCCATTCGCGACAAGCAAGCGGGCGACACCTTCAACTTCACCCTCACTCCTGCCGACGGTTTCGGCGACTATCAAGAAGAACTTGTGCGCCAATTAGACCGCAAGATGTTTGAGATGGATGGCGAGTTTGACAGCAAGCATGTCTTTGTAGGAGCAGCCATCACGATGATGACTGCCGAGGGACGCCCGGCTCCCGGGATGGTGCTCGACATCAATGAAAAAGAAGTGACTGTAGACTTCAATCATCCGATGGCGGGGATGAATATCCGCTTTGAGGGTGAAATTCTCACCGTACGCGATGCCACCGAAGAGGAGCTGCATCCTCGTTGCGGCGGTTGTGGCGGTGGTAGTTGCGACAGCTGTAGCGGTGGCTGTGGCGGTTGCAACTAATGATGCTATAAGATAATGAATAAG
>SFVH01000072.1 GCA_004561555.1 bacterium | reverse complement strand
AGTGATTTCTAAGGGTGCAGCCGCATTCGCATTCCTCGTGATTCTCACCCAAGTGTTCGGTGCCGTTTACGCCGACGTTTGGAAATGGATGCTCTATGCAGTGATTGTGCTCACCATCACCATTGGTAACCTCTTCGCAGTGCGTCAGCGCAACCTCAAGCGTTTCTTGGCATTCTCTTCAATCTCACAAGCCGGTTACATCATGCTTGGTGTGATTGCTGCCAACACGCTCGGTATGGCTTCAATGATGTATTATGTGGTGGTTTACATCTTCTCCAACCTTGCCGCCTTTGCAGTGATTGCTGCCATTGAGCGCCACACCTCGAAGGTGTCCACCGACGATTATAACGGACTGTTTAAAACCAATCCTTGGCTTTCCTTCACCATGATGGTGGCAATGTTCTCTTTGGCAGGTATTCCGCCATTTGCCGGCTTCTTTAGCAAATTCTTTGTGTTTGCCGGTGCATTGAAGGATGCCGATGTGGCTTTGTATGTACTCGTGTTGATTGCTTTAATTAATACCATCATTTCGCTCTACTACTACTTACTCGTGGTGAAAGCCATGTTCATCCGTCAGGACGACTGCGCTATTCCCACGCTTCAGTCGCATTGGAGCGAAAAAGCAGGCATGATTATTTGCGTGCTTGGTATTGTGCTCTTGGGTGTGGTAAGTTGTGTTTACACCAATTTGGAAGCATTTGCTTCTGCATCCGGTAGCTTATTCCAACTCATACGTTAACATAAGCCCCTTTACCTTAATACATTAATTATCTAAAAACTGGAAGAAGGAGAAATCTTAGCCGATTTCTCCTTCTTTTCTATCTATAATCGTTCGATTTGCTCGTTAGTTTAAATTAACTATTATAACTCAATAATACACATAAATTAACATTGCAGTTTTTTTTTTTTTCTATATATTTGCATCGTTATTTTAGAAAAAATAACACTGTTATTACTAAATTATCAACGACTTGTGAATAACCATAGCATGGACTAACATGCGAAAGTCTATATTACAGGGTAATTGATTAACCTCGGTGCTATAATTACTAATAGCGAAAAACTGTCAGCATTACAGCAATGAGTTTTTGAGACTTAATTTATCTCAAACATGAGAAGTCTGTGGATGATAATATTGATTATTTTATGCGCAAATACTGGCAGAATGGGTGCTCAATCCGAAGCTGGTAGTAGTAGAAGCATTGTGCCATCTGATATGGCTTTTGATGCCGACACTTTGTGTCATAGCCATAAGGCGTGCTTTGCTGAAGTTGATTCTTTGGCGAAGGGCACTGATTTTTTGTTTGTGAAAACCAATCCTGTGGGGTGGGGTATGCTCATTGGCAATGTGGGAGTGGAATATCAGTTTAGCCAGCGTCTTTCGGCTGAATTGTGGATTTATTACTCAGCCTTGAATTATTTCCACCGCACTACTAAGTTTCGCACGTTTACCTTAATGCCAACCTTTAAGTGGCGGTTTGCCGGGCAAAATGTGCAGTGGTGGGCTGATGCGCATCTTGGTTTGGGCTTTTTCAATTATGCGAAAGGCGGACAATGGCGCTATCAGGACCGCAATGGTAGCACCCCTGCTTTAGGTGGTGGCTTGGGTATAGGCGTGCGCATTCCCCTCAGCAAGAATCATCGTTGGTGGCTTGAACCGTCGCTGGGAGTGGGAGTATATCGGCTGAATTACGATAAATTCGAGAATTGCCCTAATGGAAAACTCGTGGATACTTGCCATCGCACATTTTTCGGGCTCGACCGTGTGTCGCTCGCCATCAGTTATCGCTTTCACATGAGTAAATACATCAAATGAAACGCATATCTTACATATTGCTCTATATGTGCATCGCCATATTGGCTGTGGCAGGACTTGTGTCGTGTGATGTCCACGAGTTTCCTTACAATGGTGAGCAAGGTGGTGGCGAAACGAAGGAATTCGTACTTCATCTTGACTTTACTGATGCCCTGAAATGGGGATTTCACACCGAAATCGACTATAAGCAAACCCGTGTGCAATCGATGCTCCCTTTCCGACCAGCCGATATTGATGTTCGCTATATAGTGAAGGCATATCGTGTTGACGCTAACGGCTCTGTTGCCTCAGAGCCTTCTGCAGTGGTGATTGAGGCTGGCACCGACACCACAAATCTTAACCATACAGTCACCCTCCGGCTTGCCCCCGGCGCATATAAGTTCCTTGTGTGGACCGACTATGTGGAGCATGGCAAATTGACTAACCTATATTACGATCCCTCCAACTTCACGGAAGTGACCTATTGCGACCGCGAAGGCTATACCGGTAACAATGACCTTCGACAAGCATTCCGTGGCGAGTGTGATGCTGTGGTGCATCATTCTTCCGCTTGCTAAATACAAGTTTATAAGCACCGACCTTGAAAAGTTCCTTGCTATGGTGGTGGTGTCGAGGGCCGGCAAAAATGCACCTATGTCGAAAACTGACCTTGAGGTGGCTATGAGTAAAATCAACATTGCCGATTTCAAGATACGGTTTGTTTACACAGGTTTCCTCCCATTCTCATTCAATGTGTGGACCAATCGTCCCAACGATTCATGGACCGGCATTTCGTTTGACAGCGGTATAAAAGTGCTGTCGGAGAGCGATACAGAACTGGGGCATGATATGGTGCTCGTGAATGGACACGGGAGCGATACAGAACTGGGGCATGATATGGTGCTCGTGAATGGACACGGGTCGAGTGTGTCGGTGCGTCTTGAGGTGTTTGACCGAGATGGCACTCTGTTGAGCAGCACCAATCCGATAGATGTGCCCATTGTGCGCAACAAACTCACTGTGGTGCGAGGGCATTTCCTCACCACGAGTGCTTCGGGTGGTATAGGCGTAGTTACCAAGTTTGACGGGGAATACAACTATGAAGTGCTGTAAGTATGAAAATGTAATTGGATAAAATAATTCTCTTTAATAAATTACTAACTAAAAAATTAACCGAGATGAAAACTAAATTTTTTTCAATGTTTGCCGTAGCAGCCATGCTGCTGACGACATCGTGTTCGAACGATGAGACTAATGAACTCATTAGTGGCGAACCTGTGACCACATCGTTTAAAGTGCAACTGCCTAACACTATTGGCACACGCTCACAAAGTGGCGCCAAGAAGGCTTTTGCTGATGGATTAACTGCAACTAAGTTGAAATACATGGTTTTCGATGAAAACGGCGCCCGTGTTACCGCAATTCCAACAGGTGAAAAGGCAATCAGCTTGACCACCGATGTGCAGCTCACCCTCATCACCGGCAAGAAATACAAAATCGTGTTCTGGGCAGCCAACGCCAACGCTCCCTATACCCTC
>SFVH01000071.1 GCA_004561555.1 bacterium | reverse complement strand
AAGAACCAAAAATATAGTAAAAACAGTAATTTTAAGTATCTATTAGTGCTAAATATATACTTGTTTTGAAATATTACCAGCAAAAAAGATAATGGTAATAATACATACAAAAAAATATCATTAGCCCAGCTGTATAATGAAAATATAGCTCCCAAAGAAATTATTAAATATACTATTTTCTCTGAGAGTGTATTATTTTTTTCAGTTATTCTCACAAAATCCATCGGTCAGATTAGATATGGTAGGTGCCTTCGAGGGGGCAGATGTTGTGGCAGTCGAGTATGACTTTGCCTTTGAGTTTGTCCCAGTTTTGCTTGATGTGGTCGTGCTTCACCATCACTACCACGAGGTCGATGTCATCGAGGAAGGCGTCGAAGTCGTGATATTGGTTTGCCACGATGTCGCGGGTGATGAAGGGGTCGTAGCATTTGAGGGGACGTGCGAGGTGGCGCTCTTGAGCCTCAAGGAGCTGGAGGGTGGGCGACTCGCGGCAGTCGTCGACGTTTTCTTTGTAGGTGAGTCCGTAGAGACCTACGCGGCGGTTGTCGGTGATGCCTTTCTCTTGCATTATCTCGTGGATGCGGTTGAGCACGAATGTGGGCTGAGAGTCGTTGGTCTTCATCGACTCGTCTATCACCTTGGCGAGGCTGGGGTAGTCGCCCACGAGAAACCATGGGTCGACAGAGATGCAATGTCCGCCCACACCCGGTCCGGGTTGCAGGATGTTGACGCGCGGGTGCATGTTGCAAATCTTGATGATTTCATACACGTCCATATTGTCGTGGCGACAGATGCGGCTCAGTTCGTTGGCGAAGGCGATGTTTACGGCGCGGAAGGTGTTTTCCACCACTTTGGTCATCTCTGCGGTGCGTATGTCGGTCACCACGATTTCGCCTTGGCAAAATGAGGCGTAGTATTCCTTGATTTTTTCTCCGATTTCACGGCTGTCGGCGCCGATGGTGCGGTTGTTGTGGAGAAGTTCATACACCATATTGCCGGGGATGATGCGCTCCGGGGCGTGTACGAGGTTGATGTCCTCGCCGATTTTGAAGCCGAGGGCTTCAATCTCCGGGCGTACATAGCGGTCGATGGTGCCGGGGCTGACGGTGGATTCGATTACGACGGTTGCGCCCTTGGGGCATACCTTGAGCACGTCTTTCACAGCTGCCACGACGTAGCAGGCGTCTACTTTCTTGGAGAATTTGTCGTAAGGGGTGGGCACTGACACGATGTAGGTGTCGGTGCGCTGATATTCGGTGGTAAACTTGATGCCGGCAGCGAGAGCTGCTTGGAAGAGCTCATCGAGACCGTCTTCCTTGAAGGTGGTGTGTCCGGCGTTGAGAGTTGCCACGAGGTCTTTGTTGTAGTCGGTACCTACGACTTCCACACCATGGGAAGCCATCATAAGTGCTGTGGGCAAACCGATGTAGCCCAATCCAATCACATTAATCATATGTCTTTTGTTTTATTTTTGTCGAGAGTCTATTTGCTAATAACCTAATAACTACTGCTATGCGGCTCAATTTCTATCTTAAAGCGTCGGCGATGCGGGGGCAGGCGTTGCCGTCGCCGTAGGGGTTGACGGCTTGCGACATCGCTGCGTAGGCGGTAGCGTCGTCGAGCAGGGTGCTCACTTCAGTGACTATCTTGTCGTAGTCGGTGCCCACAAGGTGGACGGTGCCGCTGGCGAGGGCTTCGGGGCGCTCGGTGGTGTCGCGCATCACAAGCACGGGTTTGCCTAAGCCGGGGGCTTCCTCCTGGATACCGCCGCTGTCGGTGAGCACGATGGTGGATTTCTCCATAAGATAGACAAACTCAAGATATTGTAGGGGTTCGATAAAGAAGAAGTTCCGTCGGGTGAGGTCGTCGCCAAACACTTCGTGGATGGGCTTGCGCACGTTGGGATTGAGGTGCATGGGGTAGACGAAGTCTACGTCGGGATATTTCTCCGAGAGGTCTTTCATTGCCGTCACCATACGGATGAAGCCGTCGCCGAAGTTCTCGCGACGGTGGCCGGTGATGAGCACGAGTTTTTTGCCATTCCCGAGGCGGGTTACGTCGTAGCCGGCAGTGGCAAGCACCGCCTCTTGCTCCTTGGCGAGGGCGCTGTCGCTCTTGAGCTTCTCCACCACCCAATGCAGGGCGTCAATCACGGTGTTTCCGGTGACAAAAATCTCTCCTTGCGCCATCTCCTGACGGAGATTTTGCGCCGAGAGGGGCGTGGGAGCAAAATTGTAGGCGGCGATGCGCCCGGTGAGCTGGCGATTCATCTCCTCGGGCCATGGGCTATAGATGTTGTGAGTGCGCAGCCCTGCCTCCACATGCCCCACGGGTATCTGCTGATAGAAGGCGGCAAGGGCGGCGGCAGTGGAGGTGGTGGTGTGTCGTAGAGGTCTTGACCCTGCTTCATGATGTTAAGGTCGTAGTCGGGGGTAATGTCGAAGATGCGCAACACTTGGTCGAGCATCTGGCGATGTTGCCCGGTGACACACACTATAGTGACAAACTCGTCGGCACGGCGCTGAAACTCCTTCACCAGCGGAGCCATCTTGATGGCTTCCGGGCGGGTGCCGAACACAAGCATTATTCGTTTCATATCATTTAGTCGATTTCGTGGGAAATTGAAGTTGCGGGATTAGAAAAAGAAGAAGCGGCGGCGACGCTTGGAGAGGGCGGCGTAGTGCTGCTCGGTCATCGCTATCTTAAACTCGGCATCCGCCGGGATGCGACTCGTCAGGTATAGATTGAGCAGGGTGTAGACCGTCACGTCGATGAGCACTGTGAACTCCAGGCGCAAGCCGATGCTCTGAAGCAGGGCGTTGACGCTGATAAACAATGCCGCCATCGAGAGTATCACTGCCAACGATTGCCGCGGATTGAAGCCCAACGCCAGAAACTTGTGGTGGATGTGACTGCGGTCGGGCAAAAACATATTTTTCTTGATGCGCAGGCGGTGGAGCATCACGCGCAGCACGTCGAAACAGGGGATTATGAGCACCGAATATGCCACC